>JAAYPV010000065.1 GCA_012519635.1 Clostridiales bacterium | reverse complement strand
GAGTATACAATTTTCCCGGCAGTAATAATTGGTTGTTCCACTTCATCTCCCCAAAAAGTGATTGTAATGCATTTATTAACCAGTTTATCTTTATTGTTTTGATAAACACGGAAAATTGCTTCAACAATCCATCTGTCAGCCTCCTGCAAGCTTGCGCTTACATCCTTTGTTATTCTATTACCATATAAGTTTCCCCATTCAGGAGCCAATTGGTTGTCAATCTTGAATAATAATCGCTGACATTCTTTAAATACTTGTTGAATATATTGAAAAGCTAATGTTATTTGATGGCCCTTTTGAATATCACTCACACTGATTCACCCCTATAAAAAATATTTTTTTCTATTGTAATGTCTAAGTTGTTCAATTGGTCAAAATAAGTTTTCTTCTCAGCAGAACTATTTCCATCATTATAAAAAATCGGGTACGGCAATGAAAAAGCCGAATTCAACGACTTATCCGGTAGAGATATCCCTGAAAAATCTCTCAACCCGAGCTTTTCCATATACTTCATCAAGTCGTCTACGATAATCTTTTCAAATGATGAATAAAATGGATACATTTTCTCAAGTATTTTGTACAATTGATGCCATCTCAGATGAAATACATTTTCTTTTATTTGATTATATCTGCTTTGTATTATTTTGGTAGTTGCCATTATGTCTGAGTAAGCTTCGGCTTCTGTTAAATAAACAATATATCCCTTTTTGCCTTTAAAGCTTGACACAGATGATTCAGTAAAATTCTCTATATCATTATTTATTGCTTCAAAATAGCGGACTAATTGATCATTTTCGTCTGTTCCACTTTTCCCTGATTTGAATTTAGCTTCAACAATAAGAAGCAAATCATCAAAACCATGTACATGGTCTCTAAATATAAGGATTAAGTCCGGCTCTCCATAATTCTGATTCCAAGTCCAGAATACATACTCTACTTCCCGGTAACATCTCAGCTCAATTCCTTCTGAATTTAGCTTTTCCCAAAAAGTTGTTCTTTCCTCGTTATATAAAAACGCAGACTCAATAAAAGGAATCAATATCATGTCTGGCCTTAGATATTTTAGAGTGCCAAAAACTGTTGAAGTAAGGATATCCTCCGTATACTCATAACCTAACGATTTGCCTTCAAGTACGGCTTGTATCAAATAATCACCCCCAATGGATACTCAGATATGCAAAAGAAAAAGCTCAAAATAGGTTTTATTATTTAAAAAACTTAAAAATATCAAATATACTAAATGTGGTTTTACGGTAGACCTTGTTATATAGGGCTTTTTTAGGGTTTGAAATCCAACCCCATCCTCTTGGAGCTTTCACCCCTAAGCTGTGGCGTATATATCTTTTTACACTCGTTCTTGCCGCAATACTCTTTTTAATACTTGGTTTTCTCATACCGAACTTCATTATTATCACCCTCTTTTTTCACTGTCAGGAGTTTTCAAAAATTCTTAAATTTTTTTCTTAAAAACTCTTGACTTTTATTAGCTGGTCTTTTATTTCTCAATTACAAACCCACTCCAGCTATCGGCATACTGCAAAAGCAGCGTGAGCCGTTCCTCATGGGTAGCGCAGGAACGGTTATCCTCCACATATTGTCCATCGTGATAGACAATTGCCTGCACTTCTTCCTCTGTAAGGTTGATGTGCTGAAGCGCCAAATATATACTTCTAACCGGTACACTCAAATATGTAAGTTCAGAATTAAAACG
>JAAYPV010000064.1 GCA_012519635.1 Clostridiales bacterium | reverse complement strand
GGACCTGTAGCACCTGTAGGACCTGTTGGACCTGTTGGCCCTGTGAAAAAACATAGGCACTGAGGAGCAGGTGGACAAGGGGGGCAAGGTGGAGGACAAGGCCTGCATCTGTCAAAAATATTTGCAATATTTTGAAAGTTCTGAGAAGACGATGTCTCATTAGTTGCCCTTGCCTTCATGCAATTAGGGCAATTGCAGTTTTTATTATAAATCATACACATATACCTCCTTACTTTAAATAATGTAAAATCGTTGGTTTAGTTCTTTTATGAAAAGAAGTTTTTTACATATACTAATAGTTTAATAAAAGCCCTATCCTATACTATGCAGAAGATAGAATTTTGTTGCAAATCTTTGAATTATAGAGTATGCTGATGAAATTGGTTGTTAAGGGGCACTATAAACCACTTAAATCTATTTTTCCTTCTAAATTTATTGCTTTACGGTGTAGTTTATTACTGAATAAATATTTAATAGTGGTTAATAATTACATTAGTGAGTTTGTATAGGATTGAGGGAAGGCTATGATAATCACATTCATTCGTTCGTTGATTTTATATATCCTTGTTGTTTTTTCGATAAGGCTGATGGGTAAAAGGCAGATTGGTGAGTTGCAACCAACTGAGTTGGTTATTACAATACTTATCTCAAATATAGCTACACTTCCGATGGAGGATTTAGACACACCACTTATAATAGGAGTGGTGCCAATTTTATCTTTGGTATGTTTTGATGTGCTTGTTTCGTGGGCAACTCTTAAATCTAAGAGGCTAAGAAAAGTGATGTCCGGTTCTCCTAAAATTATTATAAAGGACGGTAAAATAGACCAGAAGGTGATGAAGGATTTAAGGTTCTCAATTGATGACCTTATGACAGCACTGAGGGGGAATAATATTTTTGATGTTTCGGAGGTACAGTTTGCAATTGTTGAAACAACTGGCGATATTTCAATTTATCAGAAGTTTGAAAAGCAAAATGTGACTAATGAGGATTTGGGTATTAAAGGGGAATCAAAAAATCCACCTGATATAATAATTTCAGATGGAGTTCTGATTCAAAAAGGACTTGAGGCATCTGGTATGACTAAAAAGTGGCTGGAAAATTTACTAAATAAAAGAAAAATAAAAATAAGTGATGTGTTTTTACTTACTTCTGATAATAAAGGGAATTATTATTTAATAGAGAGGGAGAAAATTGGCAAGAATTAGAATAAGTTTAGTGATTATTATACTTATTACTTTTGGGAGTATTCTTTCAACTTATGTGATACGGGATAAATATAGTAAGCTGTTGACAATGGTAGAGCATACACAGAGCTTGGTGGAGGAGGGTAGGCGGGATGAGGCAATAGCTGAGGCAGAAAGGCTGATGGACTATTGGGGTAAGCTAAGCAACAGGTCACATTTTCTTGTAAGAAGTGACAAGATAGCGGACCTTAACTCGTCCATTGCAAGAATAAAGCCTTATATTGAGGATGAAAGTGAAGAGCTTAATGCAGAAATTGAAAGTGTAAAGGGAATGATAGAATGGCTTTATGAAAGCGAAATGCCATATCCGAACAATATATTTTAGAATAAAAAACCCTCCGTTTCAATAATATGAAACAGAGGGTTTCAAGAGCTTTGTTAATGGCAACAAATGCCCTTGCTTTTTACTGTTTTTCCTTAATAGCGCTTTTAGCTTTGTTTACGATGGTTTTATCATTTTCATAGGTTAAAACTGAGAGTGCGTGACCAATATCAACCCAACGGATTTCTGCAATTTCTTCTGCTTGGGGTGTAAATTCAAAATTTTTTGCTTTAGCTAAGAAATAAACGACAACTTTCTGGGTATCTTTTTTAGGTGAATATGAAACTGTTTCTCTGAAGGTTGGGTCTATAATAACATCAAGATTGGTTTCCTCTTTAATTTCACGCAAAGCAGTTTCAACTTCGGTTTCGCTACCTTCCATATGTCCCTTAGGAAAGGACCAATGTCCGCTATTGACATGCTTTATGAGCAATATCTCAATGTTCCCATGTGACTTACGGTAAACAATAGCACCACATGACTTTTCGTGAATCATGTTTTATATTCCTTTCTATTTAATAATCATTTTCAATAATAGTATAGCATAAATTTTAGGGTATGTCCACAAATTTTTTATTTAGTTTGCTTTATTAGGGAAAAATTAGTTGTATAAATTGTATAAAAGGATAAATATAATCCAGTAAATATATTAATTTATCAGTTTTTTATGAGTGGAGTAATTTGATATAGAGTTATTAGTAAAAATAATAATAATAATAATTAAAATGGTTGACTAAATGCTGGGATAAGGTTATAATTGATATTGTAAAGGAGGGGTGATATGTTTGTATAATATATATGACAAAAATTTAATTGATAGATTTAACCCGTTTGATAATCCGACTGAAAACAGGGATTATAATAGTGATTACAGAACTATTGTTCCACAGATTTCAATTGAGGGCTGTGAGATACCGGATATTCCATCACAGATAGAAAAGAAGCGTATAAGGTATTTTTACAATATGTCTGGCTTAATGATAATAGTTCATTTAGTATCCTCTTTTTTGCTTGCAGTAATACTTTCGACTTTATCTCAGGGTGCGATTTATGCTGTTGATAGAAGCGTGCGTAGAATACTACCTACTAATTATGATTCAATTGTTCTTGATTATATATTAAATAGTTCAATAATGATGGGGATTAATTTGCTTGTGTACCTGACGGTAAATCTATTTGTGTTCTTTTTAGGCTGTAAATTAGCCAAGATTCCAGTTAACACAATGTTTCAGACAAAGGATTTAAGAAAGCTGACCATGTTGAGGTATATGGGGATTGGTCTTTTCTTACAGATGTCATCAGCTGTAGTCATAAATATAATAAATTTTATTTTTGAGCAGTTTGGTGTTACAGCAACTACTCCTGATTTTGAATTTGGTGGAAATATTAAGCTGATGATAGTCACCATGATTTACACATGTATTGTTGCTCCCGTAACAGAAGAATTGGTGTTCAGGGGCTTTTTGCTAAAGAATATGTCAAGGGTGAGCCAGAAGACAGGTATAATTATTACATCAATAATGTTTGGGCTTTTCCACGGAAATATTCCACAAGCTATTCTTGCGTTTATTTTGGGCATTTTTCTGGCGCATATTACAATTAAGCATAATTCGGTTATACCTGCAATTATTGTTCATGCAACTGTTAATTCCTTTTCAATGATTAACACAATTGTATATGAATTTTTAAATGAGGGTATAGCGGATTTAATTTTTGGTGGTTTGTTTCTTTTGATTATATTTGGCGGATTGGCTTTATTTATTTATTCATTGGTAACTAAAAAGGGAAGCCTTCCGAAATCAACAATAGCACAGCGCAAGAGGGGCCTGAGCCTTGTATTTTCATCATGGGTATTTCTGATCGCATTCATTGCATATGTTATTGTTACGTTAGCGAGCCTTGTATAGGCAATTGTAGATAATATTTGATAGGCATTAGATGATATGACATAATAAGCTACATAAAAAATTGAGCATAGGCAGATTAATTTCTACCTATGCTCATTTTATATTATCTTAGGAAAGAGTGTCGAAAGTATTATCTGCAACCTCAACTGCATTAGAAACAGGAGGTATAACAGGATTAACTGCATCAGCAATTTCATTTTTATCAAACTTTTTCTTGAATATATCAGATATATTATAGCCGGTAATAGCCTCAACTGTTTCAGGCAATTGACCTATAATGTCAGTTATGTAGCTTGTAACTTTTGAAGCACCGCTTTTACCATTGGAATTTGTTCCACCGTTATCGATGATAACAATCTTTTCAGTTCTTGCAAGCGGAGTTGCAATTGCCTGTGCAATTTCAGGTATACGGTCTATAACCATCTGAGCGATAGCTGCATCATTATATAGCTTAAATGCTTCAGCCTTTTCCTTCATAACCTCAGCTTCAGCGGTACCCTTAGCCTTTACAATTTCAATTTCAGCAGCACCCTTAGCCTGAATAACCTCAGCTTCAGCAAGACCTTCAAGCTTTACAGCATCAGCTTTAGCCTTAGCCTCAAGGGCAACAGCTGCAGCCTTAGCCTCAGCTTGTGCAATTTCACGATATTTATCAGCCTCAGCTTGCTTTTTTATCTTAGCCTCAAGCTCTTTTTCAGCCTTGAGAACCTCGTTTTCAGCAAGTTCAATTTCCTTTTGCTTTTTGAGAATTTCAATTCTCATCTGCTCATCAATAAGTTCTTTTTCCTTTTGTTTTTCAAGAATTTTAGCCTGCATATCAGTTTCGATAACTTCTTTTCTAGCTATATTTGACTGAATTTCATATGCAATATCTGCGCTGGCTTTAGCAGCCTCACATTGCTTTTTATATTCCTGAATTCTAAGTTCTTTATCCTTATTGCTTTCCTCAATTTGTGAAAGTGAGAGGATTTTTGCAGCCTCACCACGACGAACGGCCTCAGCAGTTTTAATATCGGATTCCATTTGTGCTTCAGCCTTTGCGATATTGGCTTCCTTTTTAACCTGTGCAATTTTTTCAGCACCTAAAGCTTCAAGGTAACCATTTTTGTCACTTATATCACGAATTGTGAGAACCTTCATCTCAAGACCCATATCATTAAGGTCAATTGCAGCAACCTCTTGAACCTTTGAGGCAAACTTTTCCCTGTCACGATAAATTTCCTCAACAGTTAGCTTTGAAACAATTTCACGAAGCTTACCTTCAAGCACATCGGACGCTGTATCCTTAATACACATAATAGTTTTCTGAAGATTACCTGTATTAAACTGCTCAACAGCGGCAAGGATTGATTCCTTGTCGTTTTTGACTTTGATAACAGCAACACCACTTGCAGAGATGCCAACACCAAGCATTGAAAGAGCGTCCTGTACGCCAAGTTCAACCTTGATGTTTTCAAGGGAAATGACATCTACTCTTTCAAGCAGTGGGATTACAAATCCACCGCCACCGGAAATGACTCTTTTTCTAAGTCCTGTAATTACCATTGCCTTATCCTGCGGTACTTTCTTCCACATGGTTAAAAAGCTGATAATGCAAAGAATAATTACACCAACGATAATAGCAATTGTTTTGCCAGTATCGCCCAGCTGGTTAAATAATTCCATAATAGTCCCCTCCATAATTTTTATATTTATTAAAGTCTTTCGACAATATAAACCTTATTGACTATGTCTAGGATAATAACATTTGTGTTAACACTAATTTCCTCATTGTCAGAACTTCTTGCAGGACCTGAAATAGTATTGTCATCGACTCTAAAGGTAATTTTTCCATAACCGTCCTTGAAAATCTTTTCACTTACAACAGCGGGTGAACCGATAATATCGGAGGAATCGGCAGATTCCTTTGAGGACAGCTTTCTGAGTGGCTTTGCAAGAAATTTATTTATAATAAATGTAATGAAAAAGCTGACTGCAAGAGCAATTGCAATAACAAGAGCAATGTTCATATCTCCGTATAAAATTTTGCCTATGCCACCAAAGGTAGTTACAAATATTATGGCAAGTGTTGGACTCATCGGTAAAAAACACCCAAAATCAAAATCACCAATTTCAAAGTCAAAGTCGAAATCAAAATCAAAATCTAGGAAATTAATAATCCCCAAAAAGCTAAATAGGGTATTGAGTAGTGTTAAAACAATGCCAACTCCAAAGCAAACATTAAAAACAGTAAGCATTAAATCACTCCTCGTCTTCTGCGTATTCCTCTAATGAGATGTAAAGTTTAATTTTTTCTATCGACTGCTCATTAACTGATAGAACAGTAATTTTAAAGATTCCGTGTTCAATTGATTCGTTTTTTTCAGGTATATGCCCAAGAAGCTCCATAACCCATCCACCAATAGAATTTGCAGAGCTTTCAATTATGTCATCGGGTAGGTCCAGCTCCTCAATCAAATCAATGAGACTGTAATCACCGGAAATTTCGTATTCATTTTCAGAAATCTGAGTTATATCTGTGGAAACCTCGTCATTTTCGTCGTATATTTCACCAACTAGCTCTTCAATAATATCCTCCATAGTGATTATTCCCTGTGTGCCACCATGCTGGTCCATAACTATTGCCATATGAACCTTCATGCGTTGCATTTCACGCAGAGCCTGACTTATATATTTAAGCCCAGAGATATAAAACGCATCCTGTATAATATCACGAATATTACTTTTTCCATCAAGCATAAACTTAAAGAAATCCTTTTGTGTGATTATTCCAACGATATTATCTAAATTTTTCTCATATACAGGCATACGAGAATACATTTCTGTAAGAAAGATTTGCTTAATATCCTCAATTGAGCTATTTATTTCTACTCCTACGACATTAACACGAGGAATAAGAATTTTATCAACAGTGATTTCGTCAAAATCCAAAGCAGAACGAACAAGATTTACCTCCTGCTCTTCAAGGACTCCCTCTTCCTCGATTTCATCAATAATATATTTTAACTCATCCTCAGTAATAGTAGGTCGTTTTTCAGATGATGAAGTAAATTTTGATATCAGCTTTTTTAATCCTGAGAACAATAATACAAATGGTTTCATAATCCAAATACATATTGACAAAGGTGTTGCGAAAAAGAGAACAAATCGTTCCGGATTTTCCTTCGCAATTGATTTAGGAATTATCTCGCCGAAAACAAGGACAAGAATTGTCATAACAGCGGTTGAAATTCCGACACCCTTTGAGCCAAATATTTCGGTAAAGAGAATGGTACCGATTGAAGCAGATGCTATATTTACGATATTATTACCTATAAGGATTGATGTAAGTGCGTCATCAAAAGAGTCGACTATTTTAAGTGTTTTTTTAGCCTGTTTATTCCCCTGCTGTGCATAATTTTTAAGACGAATTCTGTTAGCGCTTGAATAAGCCATTTCACAGGCAGAAAACAAAGCTGAAGTAAGAAGAAGGAGTATAATAATTATCAGGTAAGTAGCGGTTTGCATATAACCTCCAGTAAAAATTTATAAAACTAGATAATATAAAATGTATTAATAGTATATCTCACAAATAATAAGTAATTAGCAAAAATCTAGCATTATCATTATGTTAGCACACTTATTCAAAATAATCAAGTAAATTTTTTATTAATTGTAAAGGATTTTTAACAGGCTTTTTGACAAACATAATGCCTATATTTACCCCAAAGAAGTTTTTATATAAAATGTCAATTAAATTAAGTTTTCATTATGAAATATTACAAAAATCAAGTTTATACTTGAAAAATATCTTTAAAGTGATATTATATATATAATGTATAAAAAAATGCGAAATGCGGAAAAAGACGGAGGAACATATGCAGGATAAAATCAAGGAACTTTATAAAAAATATGAGGCATTAATATTATATGTGTTTTTTGGGGGATTAACAACCTTAGTAAGTTGGGTTACACATTTTGGAGCAAGAAATTTTTTAAATGTATCAGTAGGTACGGCTACTTTTTTTTCATGGGTTTGTGCGGTAACATTTGCCTTTGTAACAAATAAAAAGTATGTGTTTAAAAGCAAGGCAGTTGATTTTAATGATTTGCTTAGACAGATATGGCTGTTTTTTGCGGCAAGGCTTGTTTCATTAGGTGTAGAGTGGGTGATTATGTATTTCTGTGCGGATAGGTTTAGAAATACATTTATAAAGCTGTTTAGGCTTGATAGAATTGAGTATGGAAAGGGTTTGTTCAAGATGGAGCTGTTGAGCACACCAGAAAAATTGAACGAGCTTATATTCAAGCTGTTTTTTGCAAGTGTAATAATCCTGGTTATGAACTATGCGTTCAGTAAGGTTGTTGTTTTCAGAAAGAAGGGTAAAGAAGTGGATACATAAAAAATGGTGCTTTAAAGCACCGTTTTTTATGATAAATTGTATCTTAGACAAAGTATAATTGGGTGTACCCTTAATTTACTAGAGCAACCTCTCTGTAAAATAAGATTCTAAGGAGTAATGCTCATTTGTTAAGATCTTTATGGCAGAGATTGCATTATTTAAGTATAAAAGTAGTACAACCGTTGTTCATGGTTATAATTTTTCTGTCAATTCTGGGGTGGGTGAAATCCCGCCTTATAAGGTTTTGTAGAGCTTGTCCTTTGGTATAGCCATGTATCACATCAATTTCCTTTATGTGCTTGGGGCAGGTTTTTAAAATACGCAAAAGCTCAGAGCGAGCCTCAGCAACAGTCATGCCATGCAGGTCGACTGTAAGCGTAAAGCCATATGTTGAAGTAGTCATTTTTATCGCCTGCTTTCTTGTAATTGTTTAAAATCCTCTGCTATTTTAACAGCATCCTCATATGAGGTCAGGCTGTAACATTTTGCACGGAACAGAGCTGAGCCATACAAACCTTTGGTATACCACGCAGCGTGTTTTCTTGCCTCTTGAATACCTATTCTATCACCCTTTATCTCAAGGATTAACCGAATATGTCTAAGCATGGTTTCTAGCCTTTTATCAAGAGTTGGGGGTGTATATGGAATATTCTCATAATAGCATTTAATCTCCTTGAAAATCCAAGGGTTTCCATAGCTTGCACGCCCTATCATTACAAGGTCGCAGCCTGTATATTCATACATACGGATACAATCCTCAAGTGAGGCAACATCTCCGTTGGCGATTACAGGAATGGACACATTTTTCTTTACCTCACGGATAATGTCCCAATCAGCAGCTCCGGAGTACATTTGGTTTCTTGTTCTACCGTGAATGGCAATAGCGGAAACACCTGCCTTCTCCATTTCAACTGCAAATTCAACAGCATTAACGGTATCGTCACTCCAACCCTTTCTGAATTTAACAGTTACAGGTGCATCAGTTTCGCTTTTAGCGGCAATAACAAGCTCCCTTGCAAGTGAAATATCCTTCATCAACGCACTACCTGAGCCTGTCCCGACTACTTTAGGAACGGGACAACCCATATTTATATCAATTATGTCAGGTGAAAAATTATTGCATATCTTAACGGCCTTTGCCATAAATTCAGGCTCACTTCCGAAAAGCTGTAATGCCATAGGTCGTTCTGATTCGGTTATTTCACATAATTCAGCAGTTTTTCTATCATTATAGCAAAGTCCCTTTGCTGAAATCATTTCACTCACAACATAACTGGAGCCGAACTCCCTGTGCAGAATTCGGTATGCCCTGTCTGCAACCGATGCCATTGGTGCAAGCATTGCTGTTTTTGCTATTTTAACATTGCCGATATTGAGGTAATCCATCAGTTTTTCCTGCTTTGCCTAACCAGTTTTTTTGATGTAGGGTCCACCTTAAAAAATTCATCAAAGCCCCTTGCGTTTGCAGTATCTAAGCAAGCAATAGCCATCTCCTCTTCATCATCTTCACCTATTGATGTAAGATAGTAAAAACAATAGTTTTCAGGTGGGTCGAGTATGTAGAGGATTTCTCCACCGGGATGTACACCAATTAGTTTGCGTTGGGTTGGATTTGCACCACTGATAACAAGTACTACATTTTCATTTTTGTAATATTGAGCATCTTTAATGGACTCAAACTGAACTTCAACAAGTTTGCCATCATGTTTCCAGCATAAAACATCTGAATTTTTACTAAATTCTTGAATTGCCATACAATCTTTCCTTTTTTCTGAAATATTTTATCTTAATAATTATACTCATAATAAATGACATATATTATATTATCACAAAATTTAAAAAAATCATAGAGTTTTTTAAAAAAATTTGCTATAATAAAATAAGATACTTATGGAAAAACGGAATAAAAGCTTTGTTTTCCATCGGCGAAACTTTAATTTTAGGTTGTTAGAGTGATTCCTGTTGTAGATTATCGGAGATACAGTTTATAGGAGGATAAATATGAGATTGCTTGCTATTGACGGAAACAGCATCATGAACCGTGCTTATTATGGGATAAAGGGGCTGAGCAGTAAAAAAGGTGTACCTACTAATGCTATTTTGGGGTTTATGAATATATATTTAAAGGCATTAGAGGATTTAAAGCCTGATTGTATTGCGGTTGCCTTTGATTTGCCTGCACCTACTTTCAGACATAAGGCAGTTAAAAGCTATAAGGCGAACAGAAAGGGTATGCCCGATGACCTTGCAGAGCAAATGCCTCTTATTAAGGAGCTGTTGGCTCATTTGGGAATAAGAATTGTGGAAATGGAAGGATATGAAGCTGATGATATTTTAGGAACACTTTCATATTCCTTCTGCAGTGCTGGGCATGAGTGTATTATTTTGACGGGTGATAGAGATAGCTTGCAATTAATTAATGACTGCGTTAAGGTAAGGTTTGCTACTACAAAGGATAATATTTTGTATGATGAGGCAAGATTTGTTGAGGAGTATGGCTTTAAGCCTAATTTGCTAATAGATTTAAAAGCATTTATGGGTGATAGCTCCGATAATATTAAGGGTGTTGCTGGTATTGGCAAGGTGACTGCAACAAAGCTGGTTGCTGAATGGGGAACGATTGAGAATATATATGATAATCTTGATAAACTGAATGTGTCAAAGTCTGTAATTGCAAAGCTGGAGGCTGGCTATGATGATGCAAAGGAGAGTAAGTGGCTTTCTACAATAAAGCTTGATGTGCCGATTGAAACAGATATAGAAGCATACAAGCCTCAGCCTGCTAATGCTGATTGTGTTAAGAGGCTGTTAACTGAGCTAGAAATGTTTAAGCTATTGGACAGGCTAAATCTTGATGCAACCGAAGCTACACTATCTATTGCACAAATGGAAAAGCCAGAAATTACGGTTGTTGAGATGGATGAGGAAAAGCTGATAGAAATTTTAAAGCTATCCGAGCCTGTTTATTATCTATATGAAAATGAATGCCTAAAAGTAATTTTAGATGATATAGTATATCTCAAAAATGATAAAACTTATGCTCTGGATTTTTTGCAGAGCTATGTAAAAAAGATTACATTCGGTGCTAAACCATCGTACAGGCTTTGCTTTGAAAATAATACTGAGCTAAAAAATATCTGTTTTGATGCTGAAATTGCTGGCTATCTGCTTAATGCATTGTCTGCTGATTACTCTATCAAACAGCTATGTGACGAGTATTCTGTTGAATATTATCCCGATTTGGGCGAAAATGCAGATATTGTGAGCCTTAAAAAGCTATGTGATACGCTTGAGGCAGAAATAAAAAACACAGGCATGGAGAATTTGCTAAACGACATAGAATTGCCACTTACAGAGGTGCTTGCCTCAATGGAGTATTATGGCGTTAAGGTTGATACAGATGGTGTTCGTGCGTTCGGCGATATGCTTACAAATGATTTAAAGTCAATTCAGCTACAAATATATGAGTATGCAGGGCGTGAGTTTAATATTTCATCTCCAAAACAGCTAGGAGAGGTTCTATTTAAGGAATTGGGGCTACCGGCAAGGAAAAAAACCAAAAGTGGCTACTCAACCAATGCAGAGGTGCTGGAGGATTTAAAACCATATCACCCCATTGTTGAGCTTATTTTGCAGTATAGACAGCTTTTCAAATTAAACACAACCTATGTTGAGGGTTTGCTGAAAACCGTTGGTGATGACAGTAGAATTCATACCAATTTTAAACAGACGGAAACAAGAACGGGCAGAATTTCCTCCACTGAACCAAATATGCAGAATATTCCTGTTCGTACGGAGCTTGGCAGAAATATGCGAAAATTCTTTGTTGCAGATGAGGGTACAGAGCTTATTGATGCTGATTACAGCCAGATTGAATTGCGTATTCTTGCACATCTTTGTGATGATGAGCATATGAAGGAGGCATTTTCAAAGGGTATGGATATTCACACCTCAACAGCAGCAAAGGTGTTTAAAATGCCTCTTGAATTGGTTACAGATTCAATGAGAACATACGCAAAAGCCGTGAATTTTGGAATTATTTATGGCATAGGTGCGTTTTCTCTTTCAAAGGATATCGGTGTTTCCGTTGCTGAGGCTGATAAATATATTAAGGATTATCTCAATCATTATAAGAATGTGGAAAGGTTTATGAATGATACTGTTGAACAGGCTAAAAAGAATGGCTATGTAACAACGCTTTTCGGTAGAAGAAGATATGTGCCTGAGCTTTCCTCATCAAATAAAATCATGCAGGCGGCGGGGAAGAGAATTGCTATGAATACCCCAATACAGGGCACTGCTGCTGATATTATAAAAATCGCAATGGTCAAGGTTTATAGGAGATTAAAAGAGGAAAATCTTAATGCAAGGCTGATTTTACAGGTGCATGATGAATTGATTGTAGAGGGAGATAAGGCTTGTGCAGAGCGTGTCGGTGAGATTTTAAGAGAGGAAATGATGAATGCTTGTGAGCTTTCCGTTCCGCTTATTGCAGAGGTCAATGTAGGAAAGAGCTGGTATGATGCAAAGGGCTGATGGGATTTTTCCGGCATTAAGCTGTGATATAGATAGAATTGTTGAGATAGAGAAGAAGTGCTTTTCTGATGCTTGGACAGAAAATATGTTTAGAAGCAGTCTTGAAGACCCTGAATCGATAATGCTTGTGAGAATTCTGGACGGCTGCGTTATTGGCTATGTTGTTGCAAGCTTTGTGCTTGATGAGGTGAATATTGATAATATAGCTGTACTGCCTGAATACAGGAGGGCTGGTATTGCAAGGGCTTTGCTGAATCGGGTTGAGGAGGAGATTAGGTCATTTGCAAACTGTATTATGCTGGAGGTTCGTGAGGGGAATGAGTCGGCGATTGCGTTGTATAGTTCGTTAGGGTATGAAAGGGTTGGACTGAGGAGGAATTATTATCATAATCCGACGGAAAATGCAATACTGATGACGAAATACCTTTTATCGGGTTAATGCTCTAATTTTAGTTCAACTTCTGTTTTATCAATTCAAGTTAACATTATATTATAAATATTATAAAAATATAAAAGTTTTTTGCTCAAGCTTTTTTCAAAAAGCTTGGCGGAGCTTGAGGCGGTAGCCTCATAAGCCGACAAGGCTTAGAGGGTTAGGTGATAGCCTCATGCCGTTAGGCGATAGGAGATGTGATTATGTTAATATTAGGAATAGAGAGCTCTTGTGATGAGACAGCGGCTAGCGTTGTGCGGGACGGAGTGGAGGTGTTTTCCAATGTTGTATCGTCGCAGGTTGAGGAGCATAGGAAATTTGGAGGTGTAGTGCCTGAGCTTGCGTCAAGGCGTCATTGTGAGAATATACTTGGCGTTGTTGGGCAAGCTATTGAACAGGCTGGAGTAACACTTGATGATATAGATGCAATAGCAGTAACATATGCTCCCGGCTTGATAGGTGCATTGCTTGTGGGAGTAAATTTTGCAAAGGGTATATCGCTTGCGACTGGTAAACCACTTGTTCCCGTACACCATATTGCTGGGCATATTGCTGCAAATTATATTGCACATTCAGATCTTAAGCCACCGTATATATGCCTTGTTGCAAGCGGAGGGCATAGCCATATAGTAGAGGTTGTGTCATATACGGAATTTAAGGTGCATGGCAGAACAAGGGACGATGCTGCTGGTGAATGCTTTGATAAGGCTGCAAGGGCGATGGGTTTTCCGTATCCAGGTGGTGTTCATATAGATAAAGCAACGCAAAGTGGTAATGCTGATGAGTATAAGCTGCCACGCCCGAAGGTTGAGGGGTGTGAGTTTGATTTCAGCTTTTCGGGGCTTAAAACTGCTGTAATAAACCTTATACACAATGCAGAACAAAAGGGTCATACTATTAATAAGTCAAATCTTGCAGCAAGTCTACAAAAAACGATTTCTGAAATTCTTACTGAAAAAACAATTGGTGTTGCAAAAAGGCTGGGCTATAAAACAATTGCACTTGCAGGGGGAGTTTCAGCTAATACAGGTATCAGAGGCTCTTTTGCAAAGGCTTGTGAGGAAGAAGGGTTTACTCTTTATATGCCTCCTTTAAGCCTTTGTGGTGATAATGGCGCAATGATAGCTTGTCAGGGTTATTTTGAATTTTTAAGTGGTAGACGGGCGGACGAAAGCCTTAATGCAATTGCTACACTTTCTCTTGAAAATTTATAAAAATTGGCGTTTTGCACATATTGATAACGAATTGTAGTTATGTATTAGGCAAAATTGATATATAATAAAAGCCTAAGAGTAATGCAAATATTATAATTACATTTCTTAGAGCAGTATTGACATGTTGACAGAAAAAAGTTAGAATAGTATTAAGGGAAATTTGTTTTCCTAATATCTTTGTATAATTTGTTTGAAAATAATGAAATGAATTGTGCATATTTTGAGGAGGAATTTTAAATGG
>JAAYPV010000063.1 GCA_012519635.1 Clostridiales bacterium | reverse complement strand
TTATAGTTTAATATGAATCGTGAATTAAGGGATAGATATCCACTTGGAAACCATTTACATAGCAATTATCAACAATTTTAGACCATATGCAGCACTAGTTTACAGTATTATTTTATTGGAGTCGGAGCTGGATTGGTGGGCAGCATCAAGCTCTTTGAAATAGATATTGCTGTTATAAGGTTCAACAATTGGCTGAATGGATAAGGTATATTGGAGAAGAAAAATTAATGGCACATAATTTTAGTTAAATAAAAGTTTTTTGTGTTGACTTTTTTAAATACAGCTTATAAAATATAAATTGAGGATTATGGAAAAATGAAAAAAATGAGGGGATAGAATGTTGAAAATATTTACTTTAGATACACAACAGGAGAATCTTTATAACATAACATCTCATGTTAACGAAGTAATAAGAGAAAGCGGAGTAATGGATGGATTTTGTATTGTATATTGTCCGCATACTACGGCTGGAATTACAATTAATGAAAATGCAGATCCTGATGTGGTAAGGGATATGCTTTTGGGGCTTGATAGGGCTTTTCCAGATAGAAGTGAATTTAGGCATGCGGAAGGGAACTCCTCTGCGCATTTAAAAGCAAGCTGTGTAGGTTCATCTGTCACAATTTTCATTGAAAATGGTAGACCTGTTCTTGGAACATGGCAGGGTATATATTTCTGTGAATTTGATGGACCTAGAAGTAGAAAGTTTTATGTTAAGGTACAATAATTTTATGAAAATGAGAAACTCCTAATTTATTTGCTGGATAAGCTATTGAATTATTAAGTTAAATGAGGATATATGTTTTTGTTAATTTATATATAATGTTTACCTTCGTTTATACGAAGGTTTTTTGTTTACTGCTCGTCAGAGTTCGACATAAAATGATAAATGAGATATTGTATAATATTAGTAGAACAGAATATAAATTTTACCATATTCATGTGCGGAATTAAAAATTAGGAGGTATTCAAAATGAAAAGACTGAACAAATTTATTGCAGTGGCAATGAGCGTTACTGTACTGATGACATCTTTTGGTGGGCTACAGAATGTTAATGCTACTGGCTATTCCACAACACCTTTTGGAGAAGGTTTAGTTGTAGAGGATGTATCAGAATTTGACGCTCTTGCACAAAAGTTTTCTACTTCACCTAAATCACAAAACTCTACATATCCAACAAGTACATCATTACCTTCTAGGGTGGACCTAAGCGAATCGCCATGTTTTCCTCCTATTGGAAATCAAGGTGGAATAGGATCCTGTACAGCATGGGCAACAACATATTATCAGTATTCTTTTGCGGTAAATAAATTAAACAATGTGCAGAATACTTCTGACAGAGTGTTGTATTCACCAGCATGGACATATAATTTGAGGAATGCTGGAAATGTCAATTATGGAATTGGATTTACGGATGCATATAATGTTTTAATGGCTCAAGGCTGTTTAACATTAGATGAGATGCCTTATTCATTAAGTAACTATAATCCAAACTACATACCTAATAATACAAGTGCGATGAGGAAAGCGCTAGAAACAAGAGTGTCAGACTATGGGTATTATTCAATAAGTACTTATGGCACTGTAATTACAAGCAATACTGATTCAGACCTTACAGCTATTAAAACTGCTTTAAATAATGGACAAGTATTAACAATTGCTACATGGAATGAATTTAATTATAAATATGGAACAGGCAATTGGAGTAATACTAAACTGGTTTATAGATGCTATGACGATGATTATTCATCTCATGCAATGGCTGTTGTAGGTTATGATGATAATGTAACTTGTGATATTAATGGAAATGGAATTATTGAAGCAGGTGAAAGAGGAGCGTTTAAGGTTGTTAATTCATGGGGAGAAACCGATTATGGTGCAAACAATAATGGTGTTCTATGGATAATGTATGACGCATTGAACAGGGTAAGTGCAAATGGTTTAAATGAAAGCCAATTTTCTTATACAAGAGAGCCTGTATTTATGAGTGGAATTTTCCATTACATTTCAGTTTCTAAAAAGGATGTAAATCTTGTTGCTGAGGTTGATATAACAACTAATTATAAAAATCAGTTTAATCTATCATTGATTCGTGATTTAACAGAAATTAATGTACTTCCAAGCAATGTTGGTTATGAAAGAAGCTATGCTCCAATTGACGCAACTTTGGTATTTGACTTTGGTGAATTAGCGGACCCAATCAGTGATTATTATACTGGACATTCTTGGCGTATTGCTGCAGGGGATACATTGCGTGATGGTAATTATACATATTTCCACTTATATATAACAGATAATTTAGGTAATGTTATAAGTGATATGGCTGATTACAATGTTGATGGTAATGCCTATGTTCCAACATCCTTTATGAATTTGCAAAAAGGAGATATTAATTTTGACAGAGTTATAGATAGTGTTGACCGTCAGTATATAAAGGATGCATTTTTCGGTGAAATAACTCTATCTAATCTACAATTTTACTTAGCAGATATGAATGATGATGGTGTAATTAACAGCTTTGATCTTACATTAATCACCAGAATAATAAACCAGTAATAATTTTTAAAAAGGAATGGTGTATGCCATTCCTTTTTTATTTAACAGGTTTAAGGGAAATAATTTTTATTTATGCGGATATAATAATTTAGGGGTGAAAATATGGCAAAACGAGGAATGAAAAGAATAGACCCACGCAACCCAAAGAAAACACAGGGGAACCATAAGATGAATTTGCCTAAAAATGATGTTGAGCCTGTTCCTGAAATTCAGGGAAAAGAGAAGCATGGTAAGTAAATACTGATAAATAAAAAAGCACTGCTGTTTTATATCAGCAGTGCTATAAATTTAATTATAAATAAAAAAACCCGCCAAAGCGGATTTTTTACATTTAAAAGTTTTATTTGGTGCCGATGGCCGGGGTCGAACCGGCACGGTATCGCTACCACTGGATTTTGAGTCCAGCACGTCTGCCAATTCCATCACATCGGCTTTTACATCACCAAGATATTCTATCATATAAAAATCATTTTGTCAAGGGGAATTTTAAAATATTAATATTATCTTATAAAAAATTTTATACTGAGTATTTGTAATTAAGCAAATGTTAACTGCTCCCACATAAGTGAGAGCAGG
>JAAYPV010000062.1 GCA_012519635.1 Clostridiales bacterium | reverse complement strand
TTCTTTTAAAAAAGCTCTTTCATCAGTCACAAAAACACTTGATGAAAAACCTGACAGCGATAACGATGAGGATACTGCTATTGAAGTAGTTACAGAAACTACTGATGAACAGATTACCTCTGATATCGATGATAAAAAGCCTAAAAAAGAACATAAGGGCATTTTACTAAAAAAATTGTTCTCATCAATCAATAAAACCCTTGACGAAAAGCCTAGTAATGATGGTAACAGCAGTGAAGCTACAACTGAAGACACTTCCGAAGCAGATATTCAGATACCCAATGATGAATCGAAAAAACCATTACTGATAGTTGATAATCCATTTAAACGCTTCTTTGCTAAAAACACTCTTACTACTATTTCAACAGCACTTGATGAGAATGTTGACGAAATCAGTTCTCTTTCTGAAAATAAAAATTATACTAATGAAACAGCAACTCCATCAAAAAAACGAATTTACAATAGACGAATGTATTATCTGACAGGTCTTGCATTTACATTTATGTCCATTATAGGATTGATATTTTCAATTAGCTTTTGCGTAAATGTAATCAGAAGATTTACAGATAATACAGCACAAAAGGAAAAATTCGCAAGATATATCTATCCTCTAGTAGTAACTGATATTCCACCCTATGAAAGCGTTGATAAACTGTCAGATGAGCATATCATCACCGCTGCAATTTGGGATTTAATTATGTATGGTGACCTTGATAAGTACGAAAATAATTTCGATGTTATCACAGTTCCCGCAATTGATATTGAACGCCATGCAACAAAGCTCTTCGGAGATAAGTTAACCTTTAACCACAAAACCTTTACAACATCAAGCATTAATTTCTACTATGATGAGGATATGAAGGCCTATAATATCCCAACCTTACCCACCTATTATTCATATATCCCTGAAATCGAAAAGATAGAGAAGGATGGTAAGCAGTTCAATCTTTTAGTTGCATATAAGCGTGATACCCCCTCCTGGCATGCAGTTAGGGAGAATAAAAATACCACTGTTTCAAAATATATAGAATTTGTAGTTTTGGAAGAGGATAATAACTATAAAGTTCTATCTATGGAAAATGTATCAAGTGAATATAAGATAAAACCTAATTAAATAATTATAATAAATATAGAATAATTTATAATGAATTTCAATAATTGGATAATTACAGAACCAATTATTGAAATTTATTTTTTGTCGAATTGTGTCGTATTTTGCAACAATTGTAGAATTAAATTGTCAAAAAAGCACATGTCTTAATTAATTATTAATAAATACACAATAATTTAACAAATAGTTAGCAAAGTTATTACAATATTGTGGTAATTTTATGTTATAATCAAAATTAATAGAAAACAGGAAGATATTTTTAATTAGTGGTCAAATATTCAAATTTATATTTTAATGTTAATACATTTTTAGGAGGTATATTTTGCATCTTATACTGACATTAAAATATAACCGGTATTTGTAAGCTAATTTTAAATATAGTTAAACAAAAAAATTAATGGTAAGGAGTTTTTAAAAATGAAGAAGTTTAAAAGTTTGTTAACATCAATCATTACAGTTGCTTTAATTTTAATTATGCCAGCATTCGCTACCTCAGCTGATACTTATTCCCTTCCATATGTTATTTTCGCAAGTGGTACTGATGAGGCAATTCAGCTAAATGCTCAAGCAATTTCAGTAAATGGTCAAATGCTATCCAATGGTTCTGTCGAAATAGATGGAACATGGGTTAATATTAATGGTCAAATTATTGCAAAGCAGGGCGTTGACACAGAAGAAATGCTTGACCTTTATAGCGATATGGTAGTTTTAGAAAGATTCTTAATGTGTGATACACTTGCTCTACTTATTCCAGTAGATTTAATAGTTGAAGATACAAATATTGATTACAACTTTAGTATGATTATTAAAGGTATGGCTGAGCTAACTGGTAATGTTGCATTAAATGAATCACTCATTGCTAGAGATAATGTTGTTATTAATGGTAATGTTATAAACAAAAATGGTTGTGTATTAGGTTCACAGGAAGGCGATGTAATAATTACCAACGATAATGTAAATCTTAACTGCTTTGTTTATGCTCCAAACGGAACTGTAATTATAAACAGCGATTATGTTAACATAAACGGTGTTATTATGGCTGAGAGGGTTATAATCAATTCTAAGGTAATTAACCTTAACTATAATGGTGCTATTGAAAACTATGTAAATGGCAACTAAAAACTAAATTTGATTAAAAAAAATACCATAGGTTTAAAACCTATGGTATTTTAATAATTTTACATAACATAAATAAAGAAATTTTGCTTAAAATATTCTTAATAATGCATAAAATGCTCTTAGTGTTTTTGTATAATAATCCGAAAAAATTTGAATAATAAATGTTAATAATTTTTCTATTTGATTAATTTCCTTACTATGATATAATATATATAATTTAATGGAAGTGAATATTTGCTTTCTTTGTGAATGAGGTTGATATTATGAATAAAAAAATGGTGAATATAGCTGTTATAATATCTGGTATTGATGAGGAATATCAGAATTGTATACTTAGAGGCATTAGAGATTCTGCTAAGCAATATAATTTTAATGTTTCCTGCTTTGTGTCCTTTGGTGGCATTTTGACAAATAAAAAGCATGATGTGGGAGAATTCAATATATTTAATCTCCCAAACTTCGCATTATTTGATGGGGTAATACTCCTTACTAACACCATTCCATCAGTTTCCACTGTTGTAGAAATATGGTCCAGAGTAAATAAAGTGGAAATACCAATTGTAAGCATTGATTATGACTTAAACGATAGCTCTTATTATATAGGAATAGATAACTATGCCGCTATGCGTGAAATTGTTTCACATTTTGTAGAACATCATAAAGCAAAACGAATTAATTTTGTATCAGGTCCAGCAAATAATATCGACAGCATTCAAAGGCTTAGTGCATATAAAGATGTTCTTGCCGAACATAATATACCTATTGAAGAAGAGCGTATTTATAACGGATTTTTCAGAGGACTGGACGGACGACGTGCAGTTGAATATTTTCTAAATTCACCTCTGCCTCTTCCTGATGCAATTGTTTTTGCAAATGATAATATGGCACTTTCAGCTGTTATTGCTCTTGAAAAACGGGGAATCTCCATTCCAGACCAGATTCTTGTTGCCGGATTTGATAATATATATCCTGCAAGAAACTATTCACCTGAAATCACTTCCGTTGATAGACCTTTATATGAATCCGGATATCTTGCTTGTGAAAAAATTTATAAACATATCAATAATATCCCACAAAATCGCAAGGAAATTTTAAATACAACCCCAATATTTACAGAAAGCTGCGGATGCTGTGAAAACAGAAATGAAAATATATCCGACTTTAAGAAAAGCAATTACTATGTTCTTGAATCCTATAAAATAGGTATTCCAATTATTAACAGAATGTCTGAAAGCCTTACTGAAAGTGAATCATTTTCTGATAATATAGAATATCTCAAGAATTTTGTAACTGAAATCAAATGCGAAAAATTCTTTTTATGCCTTTGTGAGGACTGGCAGTGGAGTGGGCATTTAAGTAATCCTTATCATACCTATGAATATTTGACTAAGGGATATACACGAAGTGTTTCTGTTCCTCTAGCTTATTCTGATGGATGCTTCAGAGCATACGACAGCTTTGATACATCGCTAATGCTCCCAGAGCTGTTTAAAGAATCAGATGAAGGAAAAATGTATTTCTTCTCTCCTATCCACTATCAGGACAGATGCTTAGGATACATTGTTGTTTGTAACAGCAATTTCCCTCTCGACAGCCCTGTTTATCATACTTGGGTAATGAGTATAAGCATTTCTCTTGAAAATATCAGAAAATTAATTTGCCTTGAATCAGCAGTGAATGAGCTTGAAAAGCTATATGTAATAGACCCTCTTGGTAATATCTATAATAGAAACGGATTTACAAAATTCACAAAAGATTTATTTAATGATTGCATAATAAATAAGCGTAATATTATGATTATGTTCATAGATATGGATGGGCTAAAATTTATTAATGACCAGTATGGGCATAAGGAGGGCGACCAGGCAATTATTCAGATTTGTACAATACTGAAAAATATCTGCACAAGCGGAGAGATATGTGCAAGATTTGGTGGTGATGAATTTATAATTTTCGCCCCTGATTATACCGAAAAACAAGCTGAAACCTTAACTCAAAGTCTTATAAGGGAAATAAACGAGTATAATTCCTTTTCTAATAAGCCATACGAAATTGATGCTAGTTCAGGCTATTATATTACATGTCCTGACCCAAATATGACTCTATTCAATGTAATCAGTATTGCTGACAGCCGAATGTATGAAGCTAAAAAGAAAAAGAAGAAATCCAAATATCTTCGGCGTGGCACCTATTAAAGAAAATAATGGAAAGTCCGAAGAAAATAAAGATAAAGCTAAAACTGTTGATATTGATATATTAGATTAATTTAAAATCACCTACATCACTCAATTGAATGTAGGTGATTATTTTTGAGTCATGGAAAATGCAAAGCCAAAGTATTTATATTCACTTGATTTTAAATACCATGTGTAATAAATTTTATTTATTTCTTGTAATTTATGGTGTATTATGATATCATAAATTATGAGAGCTTTTCAAATTATTGCACAGTACACGAATATAATTAAAAAGTAAAGGAGGTATCAAAAGCGTGCTGCTATTATTTATAGCAAAATAATTTATATATTCTCTACTTTTAAACCAAAAAAATTTAAGCTACAAATAAAGGGGAAATTCTTATGAAAAATAAAATTTCATTATCAGTATGTGCTATTTTCCTTTTCAATCTGATTGTATTCATGTTTGACAATTCTGTTTCAGTTTCTGCTGCTTATGCAAGCTATAACTGGAGTGCTGCAACAAAAAAGTCTGATTCATGGTACAGTAGCTCAGAGGCTATTGCCCTTGCTGATGACATTGTAAAATACCAGCTTTCTGATGGCGGCTGGAAAAAGGATATGGACGGAAGCACTAGTGGTTCTTGGTCTAAATCAACAATAGACAATGACGCAACAACATCACAGATTATTATTCTTGCAAGGGTGTATAAAGCAACAAATAACTCCAAATACCTTAACTCCTGCCTTAAAGGTATTGACTTATTGCTAAACAACCAATATCCAAATGGTGGTTGGCCACAGATATTCAATGATCCAGGCACATATCATGCACATATTACATACAACGACGGAGCTATGATTCATGTGATGCAAATAATAAAAGATATCTCAGAAAAATCCGGACACTTTACCTTCATTGACTCAACTAGACAGGCAAAAGCTAAAGTTGCTTATGAAAAGGGAATCCAATGTATTTTAGATACACAAATAATTGTAAATGGTGTTAGAACAGCATGGGCTCAGCAGCATGATGAATACACATTAAAGCCTGCAAAGGGAAGAGCATATGAACCTCCTGTCAACTGCACAAGTGAAAGTGTTGGAATCGTAAATTTCCTAAAATCAATAGAAAATCCAAGTGTTGAAATTGTTCATAGTATCAATGCCGCTGTAACATGGTTTTCGACTGTTCAGCTTAATGGAATCAAGGTTGTAAGCCAGAATGGTGACAGAATCGTCATTGAGGACCCAAATGCCAGCCCTATCTGGGCAAGATTTTATGAATTAGGTACAAATAAACCTATATTTGGTGACCGCGATGGCAAGGTTTATTACAATCTTGCGGATATAAGCCAAGAACGCAGAACGGGTTATTCATGGTATGGCACATGGCCAAGTAGTGTTGTAAAAGCAGGGCTACTACCTGTTCCAGATGAGCAGACTAATACTCCATTGAACGGAACGCTTATAAAGGATTTAAATATTTTAGACGAATCAACCTATAAATTCTGGTCAATTAAAAACAGTCTTCAAAATGGGGATAATATTTATGGCGACAGGGATTTTACATTTATATCCATACCCAATACATTAACTAATGCTGAATATATTAAGCTTGCCTGCGATTCAAAGTTTTCTGCATCAAATATTGCTGAATTTACTGCTGTAAAGGATATTACTGTATATATCGGACTTGATACTCGTGTTGCAAATATTCCTACATGGCTAAATGATTGGACTAATACGGGCGAAACTGCAAATGCCTCAAACGATGTTGCGTATAATATTCTCAAGAAAAATTTCAATGCTGATGAAAAGATTACACTTGGAACCAACGGGCAATCCTCCGGAGTGGTAAACTATTTCGCAGCAGTTACTCCTAAAGAAGAAATTCCAACCATTACTCTCGGTGATATAAATAATGACGGAGAGGTTAATGGGAACGACTATACTCTCCTAAAGGAATATCTGCTCGGAAAGGTTAAAAAGCTGCCTAACCATGAATTTGCTGATACGGATGGAGATAATATTATTTCAACCTCCGACCTTATAATTCTGAAGAGAAATATCCTTAAATAAACCGCAAAAATACTTTTCCTTTAAAAATAAAAAACCGTACAGAATTAAATCTGTACGGTTTATATGTTAATTTATTATTAGTAAGCAATACCCTGCCACTTCATAGCATCAGCAACCTTTAGGAATCCAGCAATATTAGCACCCAAAATCAGATTTCCTTCTTCGCCATATTCCTTAGAAACATTATAAGCATTATAGAAAATATTTTTCATAATCTGCTCTAGTTTAGCATCAACTTCCTCAAAAGTCCAGCTTAATCTCATTGAGTTCTGTGACATTTCAAGACCTGATGTAGCAACACCACCAGCATTAGCCGCCTTAGATGGTGCAAAAAGAATACCTGCTTTTACAAATTTCTCAATAGCATCAGGAGTACATGGCATATTAGCACCTTCAACAATAGCCATTACACCATTAGCAATCAGCTTGCTCGCGTCGTCACCGTCAATCTCATTCTGAGTTGCACAAGGAAGAGCCATATCACACTTAACATTCCAGATACCCTTGCTGCCCTCTGTATAAGTAGCAGTCTTAACATAGTCTGGATACTGGAACACTTTCTTTCCATTAACATCTTTCAAGCCCTTCAAAACCTCAACATCTATACCATTTGGGTCATAGATAAATCCGCCGATATCAGACATTGCAACTACCTTTGCACCAAGCTGAATAGCCTTTTCAGCAGCATAAGTAGCAACATTTCCAGCACCTGATATAATAAGAGTTTTACCCTCTAAAGTATCATTCTTCATGCATGCAAGCATTTCTCTTGCAAAGTAAAGGATTCCATAACCAGTAGCCTCTGTTCTAACCAATGAACCGCCATATGACAAGCCCTTACCAGTTAAAACACCTGTAAATTCATTACGGATTCTCTTATATTGTCCATACATAAAACCAATTTCTCTTGCGCCAACACCCATATCTCCAGCAGGAACATCAGTATCAGCACCAATATGCCTTGAAAGCTCTGTCATAAAGCTTTGGCAGAATCTCATTATCTCATTATCAGATTTTCCACTTGGGTCAAAGTCAGAACCACCTTTACCTCCACCCATTGGCAAACCTGTTAAGCTGTTTTTAAATGTCTGTTCAAAACCTAAGAATTTAATAATGGATGCATTTACAGTAGGATTAAACCTAATTCCACCCTTATAAGGTCCAATAGCAGAGTTAAATTGTACTCTGTATCCTCTGTTTACCTGAACCTTGCCATTATCATCAACCCACGAAACTCTGAATTGAATAAATCTCTCAGGCTCAACCATTCTTTCAACTACGCCTGCATCAACAAGGTCCGGTCTTTTTTCCAAAACAGGCTCAAGACTTTCTAAAACCTCATGAACAGCCTGGAGGAACTCATTTTCTCCCTTATTCCTCTCAGCAACCCTATCGTACACGCCTTTTAAATAGTCACTTTTAAACGCCATTGTTTAAAGCCTCCTAATTTTAAATTTTAAAGGTCAATTAATAATGCAATAGACCCTTAACATAGTAATTATACATCATTCACTCATTAAATACAAGTATATTTTACAATAAATTTTATTACTTCTCATTTTTATTCCATGATCTATAATTAAAAGGCAGAAAAGTTAATTATTTTAGTTCTTTAATTCTATGATAAAATAAAACTTGACAATATTCGCATATTGTGTTAACATAATTTACAGGGAGCTTGTGTGCAGGCTGAGAGGAAGTAATCAACTTCGACCTTTATAACCTGATTTGGGTAATGCCAACGTAGGGAACATCATTATTAATATATTTTAGGTTATTAATGGGATGCACCTTACAGTGCGTCCCTTATTATTTTTTTGGAGAGGGAGAGATTGAAAAAATGAATTACAAAACACAAATGGAAGCTGCAAAAAAGGGAATTATAACAAAAGAAATGAAGGCTGTTGCCAAAAAAGAATATGTGCCTGAGGAGAAATTAAGGGAGCTTATTGCTTGTGGAAGTGTTGTTATTCCGGCTAATATCAACCATAAATCACTTAATCCTGAGGGTATTGGCGAGGGGCTAAGGACTAAAATAAATGTAAATCTTGGTATTTCGGGAGATAGCGTTGATTATGAAAGAGAAATGGAAAAAGTAAGGCTGTCCATTAAATTTGGTGCTGAGGCTATTATGGACCTAAGTAATTATGGCAAGACTAATACCTTCAGAAAACAGCTTATCGACTACTCACCTGCCATGATTGGAACAGTGCCTATGTATGATGCTATCGGCTATCTTGAAAAGGATTTGATGAATATTGAGGCAAAGGATTTCTTAAAGGTTGTTGAGGCTCATGCAAAGGAGGGTGTTGATTTTGTTACTATTCATGCTGGAATGAACAAGCGTACTACTGAATGCTTTAAGCGTACAAAACGCCTTACAAACATAGTTTCAAGAGGTGGCTCCTTGCTTTTTGCATGGATGGAAACAACAGGGAATGAAAATCCCTTCTATGAATACTATGATGAGGTTTTAGATATCCTCTATGAGTATGATGTAACCATAAGTCTTGGTGATGCAATGCGACCCGGAAGTATTCATGACAGCACTGACGCTGGACAGATAAGTGAGCTAATTGAACTTGGTAACCTTACTAAACGTGCATGGGAAAAGAATGTTCAAGTTATGATTGAGGGACCCGGGCATATGGCTATGAATGAAATTGCCGCAAATATCACCCTACAAAAACGCCTTTGTCACAATGCTCCTTTTTATGTTCTAGGACCTCTTGTAACCGATATTGCTCCCGGATACGACCATATCACCTCTGCAATCGGTGGTGCAATTGCGGCTGCTAACGGAGCTGATTTCTTATGCTATGTTACTCCTGCTGAGCATTTAAGATTACCTGATATCAACGATGTCAAGGAAGGTATTGTTGCATCAAAAATCGCTGCTCACGCCGCAGATATTGCTAAAGGGATACCTCATGTAAGGGATATTGACAACAAAATGAGTGACGCAAGACGCAGAATTGATTGGGAAGAAATGTTCTCTTATGCTATTGATGAGGAGAAGGCAAGAGCATATTTTGAAAGCACTCCTCCCGCTGATAGACATAGCTGTTCTATGTGTGGAAAAATGTGTGCAATGCGTACAACCAATATGATTCTTGAGGGTAAAAAGGTTGAATTTTGCACCTCAAAATAGGAGGGAATTATGAAAATAGATAAAAACTCAATGCTTTTGTATGCTGTTACTGATAGGTCCTGGCTAAATGGTGATACGCTTGAAAATCAGGTTGAAACAGCATTAAATAATGGTGTTACCTTTCTTCAGCTAAGAGAAAAAAACATAGAGTTCGATGAATTTGTTAAGCTTGGAAAAAAAATAAAAACAATTGCAGATAAGACCAATGTTCCTTTTGTAATTAACGATAATATTGATGTTGCTATCGCAGTTGATGCTAATGGTGTTCACCTTGGTCAAGATGATATGCCTGCTGATAAGGCAAGAGAGATTCTTGGCGATGACAAAATTATTGGCATTTCCGTTCAGACAGTACATGATGCTCTAATTGCTGAAAAAGGTGGTGCTGACTACCTCGGAGTGGGGGCTGTATTCTCCACCTCAACAAAGCTTGATGCCGCAGACATTAGCTTTGAAACATTAAAAGAAATCTGCAACGCAGTATCCATACCTGTTGTGGCTATTGGCGGAATTAACGCAAACAACATTCTTAAATTAAAAGGCTCAGGAATTGACGGAGTAGCGGTTGTTTCAGCCATATTTGCACAAAAGGATATTGCAAATGCCACTAAACAGCTTGTTAATCTATGCAAGGAGGTTGTAAATTAATTGAAAAAGGTATTGACAATTGCAGGCTCGGATTGTAGTGGAGGTGCTGGCATACAGGCTGATATCAAAACGATAACAGCACATAAAATGTATGCAATGAGTGCAATTACTGCTCTTACTGCCCAAAATACTACTGGTGTTTATGGAATTCATGATATTCCTGCTGAATTTATTGCTCAACAGCTGGACTGTATCTTTACCGATATTTTCCCTGATTCTGTGAAAATAGGTATGGTTTCAAATGCTGATATAATAAAAATTATCGCTCTAAAATTATCTGAATATAATGCCAAAAATATAGTGGTAGACCCTGTTATGGTATCAACAAGTGGTAGCAAGCTGTTAAGCGATAATGCTATTACAGCACTTGTTGAAAACCTCATACCACTTGCAAAGGTTATAACACCCAATATTCCTGAGGCTAAATGTTTAAGTGGAATCGAAATAAAAACACCTGACGACATGATAAAATCAGCTATGAAAATTTCAGCTGGAATGAAATGCAATGTTCTTGTCAAGGGTGGACATCTTGAGGATTGTGCTGATGATTTGCTCTATGAAAATGGAAATACCTTCTGGTTTAAGTCAAAGAAAATTGATAATCCCAATACTCATGGTACAGGCTGTACGCTTTCTTCTGCTATCGCCTGCAATCTTGCTGATGGAAAAAGCCTTCATGACAGCATAGGTTCAGCAAAGGCATATATTACAAAGGCCTTGAACGCACAGCTTAATTTGGGTAAGGGTAGCGGTCCTCTTTATCACTGCGTATAAACACAAAAATGGCAGACATTTAAGTCTGCCATTAAAATTTTAAGGATAAGATGTAATACTGTCTATTCCACCACTTGTTTTTTCACGCTTTGCTTCAGGCCATGAGCCAACATATGGGTCATTCGTTTTTTTTGAATAGAACGCTGCAGCTACAGTTCCATCGGAATTAAAGAAAACCTTCCAACTGCCCAAAAGCTTACCATTCAATACCTTATCCATATTCTTGCAAAAGTCCTCTTTTAGGACATTGCCTGAAGTTATATCCGAAGACGAAATTACAGTAATTGTGGTGAAATCCTTATCTACATTTTCTGAATCATGTATATAAATAGACGCCTGATTAAATATATCCTTAGCACATCTATTTACTACCTCCAGCTTTGACTTCTTAACATACCCAATAAGCTGTGGTATAAGTATCATTGCTAGTACACTGATAATTGCTATTACAACAATTAACTCAATTAGCGTAAACCCCTTTAGCCTTCGCTTCATATGAACGTCCCC
>JAAYPV010000061.1 GCA_012519635.1 Clostridiales bacterium | reverse complement strand
TTTATTGGGGAGATATTTTTGTATCAAATTAATCCTGTGGCTCTTTATTCCAACTATATAGCTTGCGCAACTCCTTACCAACTTCTTCAAGCTGATGTTCCTTTGCAAGCCTTCTGCACGCATTAAAGTGAATACGGCCACTTTGATTTTCCTGTATCCATCTTCTTGCAAATGTTCCATCCTGAATTTCAGCAAGAACTTTCTTCATTTCCTTCTTTGTTTCATCAGTAATAATTCTCTTACCAATCTCATAATCACCATATTCAGCAGTATCTGAAATTGAATATCTCATCCTGCTAAATCCACCCTCATAAATCAAGTCAACAATCAATTTCATCTCATGAATACACTCAAAATATGCGTTAGCAGGGTCATAGCCAGCTTCAACCAATGTTTCAAATCCAGCCTTCATCAAAGCTGTAACACCACCGCAAAGTACTGCCTGCTCACCGAACAAATCAGTTTCAGTTTCCTGTCTGAATGTTGTCATAAGTACACCAGCTCTTGCTCCACCAATACCTGCTGCATAAGCAAGTGCTGTATCCAACGCCTTGCCAGTTGCATCCTGATGAACAGCCACCAAGCAAGGAACACCCTTGCCCTCAACATACTCAGAACGAACAGTGTGTCCTGGACCCTTTGGTGCAATCATAATTACATCCACATCAGCTGGTGGAACAATGCAACCATAGTGAATATTAAAACCATGTGCAAAAGCAAGAGTTTTACCAGCAGTGAGGTTTGGCTCAATGCTTTCCTTGTAAAGAGCAGCCTGCTTTTCATCGTTAATCAAAATCATGATTACATCAGCAGCCTTTGTAGCATCAGCTGCAACCATAACTTTCAATCCAGCCTTTTCAGCTCTTTCCCATGACTTACTGCCCTCATATAAGCCAACAATTACATTAACTCCACTTTCATGCAAATTCAATGCATGCGCATGACCTTGACTTCCGTAACCGATGATAGCAACAGTTTTACCATCAAGATTACTTAGATTACAATCTTGTGAATAATAGATTTTTGCCATTTTTATTCCTCCAAAAATTTAATATATATACAGCACAATTTCTAATGTTGTATTACTGCTTTTTAACTGAAATGGAATCAGCACCCTTTTGTATCGCTATTGTTCCTGTCCTGACCATTTCAATTATGCCATAGGGTTTAATCAATTCCTCAAAGCGTGCCAGATGAAAGCTTGTATTTGAAATCTCCAAAGTCATGGTTGTAAGGGATAAATCAATAATCTTTGCACCCATTATATCTACAATAGTTGCAATTTCAGAGCGCTTTTCGGACGGCGCAACAATCTTTACAAGCATAAGCTCTCTTGCAAGCAATTCATCATTTTCAAGTGTTTTAACCTTTATAACCTCAATCAGCTTATTAAGCTGTTTCTCAAGCTGTTCAAGGGTATATTCGTTGCCATCTGCAACAATTGTAATACGGGAGATACTCGGGTCATCTGTCACACCAACAGCAAGGCTGTCTATATTAAAGCCTCTTCTTGAGAAAAGTCCTGAAATACGGGACAGAACACCCGCATGGTTCTCCACAAGAATACTTATTGTTCTTTTCATTTCCTAATCTCCTAAAGTGTAGATTCTATTGGAGAAACCATACATTCCACAAGTAAAGGTTCTCCATCATTTCTAACAAGTTTATCTATTGCCTCCTGTGCAGATTTATCGTCTGTAACACGGAAAGCTGGTATATCATATGCCTGCGCCAGCTTTATAAAATCAGGGCTCCCCTCTAAACTTACAGCGACTTGATTATCTTTATAAAGCTTTGTCTGAAGCTCACGAACCATGCCAAGCCTTTTATTTGACATTACCACAATTTTAATAGGAATATTATGTTGCTTTATAGTAGCAAGCTCCATCATTGACATTTGAAACGCACCATCGCCACAAACAGCAATTACAGGCGAATTTTCAGATGCCAACTTAGCACCGATTGCACATGGAACGGAATATCCCATAGTGCCCATACCGCCACTTGTAAGGAATCTTCCTTTTTTAACCTTAAAGAAATTTGAGGACCAAATTTGATTTTGCCCAACATCAGCCACATAAATTGTGTTTTCATCAGCAGCATCTGAGAGCTTGGAGATAAACTCCTTAGGATTAATAAAGCCTGTTCCTGCTGCTTCAAAAACAGGTGCTTTTCTTAATGAATTGAGATGCTCATTCCATTCAGCATGACCCTTTTCCTCAACAACCTCTAAAAGCTGGTTTAAAATAATTTTTGAATCCCCGACAAGAGGAATATCAACAGGAATATTTTTCCCAATCTCAGCTGGGTCTATGTCAATGTGGATTATTTTCGTAGTTTTAGCAAGGAAAACAGGGGACCTGACCGCCCTATCGCCAACCCTCGCACCTATTAAAATCAATAAATCGCAATCTGTTACAGCTTTATTTGCAGCGGAAACGCCATGCATACCAATCATACCAAGACAACGCTTGTCATAACCGGAAACTGCACCCTTTCCCATCATTGTTGTAACAACAGGAATATCTGCCTTTTCAGCAAGTGCATATAATTCCTTGCATGCATCAGCGGAAATTATTCCTCCACCAACACAAATAAGCGGTTTTTTTGCCTCTGCAATTGCAGCCGCAACTCGCTTTACCTGAAGTGAATTTCCCTTTGATGTTGGCTTATAAGCACGCATACTTACTAACTCAGGGTATGAATACTCAATTTCAGACTCTTGAACATCAATCGGAACATCTATTAAAACAGGACCTTTTCTACCTGTTCCAGCAATATAAAATGCTTTTTTAAATGTTTCTGGAAGTGTTTGTGCATCCTTTACCAAAAAGCTATGCTTAACAAATGGCTCAGCCGCACCGATTACATCAGCCTCCTGAAAAACATCGCGTCCGATTTGCTCGCTAGAAACCTGTCCTGTAATAATCACCATTGGAACAGAATCTGCATATGCAGTAGCAATTGCAGTTATTAAATTTATCGCACCCGGACCAGAGGTTGCAATACATACAGCAGGTTTATTTGTGATTCTTGCATAACCATTTGCCTCATGTCCTGCATGCTGTTCATGCCTTACAAGAATATGCCTTATGCTGCTTTTTGAAAGATAGTCATAAAATGGACATACAGCAGCTCCGGGATATCCAAAGACGACCTTTATCCCCTCTTGTTCAAGATATTTTACCATAGCTTCAGCCGCTTTCATTCCACAAACACCTCTTTCCTTACAGCAATATTACTTATTTACATAAAACTATTATATCACAATGAACCAAAAAGTCAAGCATAGCTATTATATTAAACAGTTATATACATATAACTAATATTAATAATATAGCCCTTAAATATAACTTTTGGATAAGTATATAGCTATAAAATATATAAAGCCCCTAAAAATTCTTAGGAGCTTTATTGGCAAAATAGTTTTAGTACTGTAAATTATAGTGGTACACCTGTTTCGGCAATTTTGTTCAAATCATTCTGAATTAAAACCATATTAACGATTGGTAGACCAACTAATGTCAAAACTAAGTATATAATTGAGCGATCCTCAGCTGGCAAGCCTGCATTTTGCATAGCAGTCTGCATTCTTTTACCCATCATATAATTCCAATAAATTGGGTAAATACCGCAAGTGAACAATAACAAAAGAACAAATGTAATACCACTTGCACCAGTTGAATCATTTGCTGCTCTTTTGGATTCATCATTTACAACTGACATCCAATAAATCCCGTATATCCCACAAGTTATAATTGTAAGAATAACGGCTGGAACAATATCCCTGCTTCTCATAATGAGCTAACCCCCTTAATTATTTTACTCACTAATTTTACCACAATACACGAAGATATGTCAATAGTTACAGGGGAATTCTCCATAAAAAATAACCTATAAATCCATGTTAGCAGGAAAATTATGATAATAACCAGCATTATAAGGCTTTTCCTGCTTTTTGCCCTTTTATCCGCCTCATCAGCAGACACAATAAGATAAATTACAATGGGAATAAGAAAAAATAAAGGGTGATAGTAAAATGCTGATTTAATATCAAGATTCAGCAGGGATAAGTACGCTCTTGTCATGCCACAGGCGGGGCATGGAATTCCTGTTAGAAACCTAAATATACAGCCAACCCCAGTAGACATCATAACCACAAAAAATACTGAGCAAAACAATATCGGATTTTTATATTTTTTTAGTGTTTTCATTTTAAGCACCATTACCTTATAAAATCATCAGGGCTTATTTCGAAAGCTTTTCAATCATGCCTATAATTTCCTGTATTTTTTTATCTGCATCGCCCTTCTCAAAGGCGTCCTTAACACAGGATTCTAAATGAGCATTAAGCACCTCACGATTTACACTTCTGAGAATAGCCTGTGTAGCCATAATCTGATTAGATATATCTATACAATACCTATCCTCCTCAATCATTTTAAGAATACCGTCAATCTGTCCCCGTGCTGTTTTTAAAAGGCGTGTCACCTTTACATTATCTGCTTTCATTTTAATTCCTCCATATGGACCTCAAAGGAAAAGTCGGCAAGACTACTTGCCGAACAATCCCTTTTTCTCTGTAATCGAAACTACCTCATAGCCAGCCTCAGTTATTGTATCCTTAAGCTTTTGGTCACTTATATCTCCACTAAAGTCGACTACTGCCTGTTTTTTCTTTAAATCAACCTTTGCTTTCACTCCGTCAAGACCTGCAAGTGCCCTTTCAACTTTAGCCTGACAATGCCCACATGACATACCGTTAATCTTAATTACCTTTTTCACAATCATTCTCCTTTCCTATTTACAAAATGAGGCTTGAAAAATCTTAACCTTAATGCATTCGTTACAACAAAAACTGAACTCAAACTCATAGCTGCTGCTGCAAACATGGGATTCAGCTTCCAACCAAGCATTGTATAAAATACGCCTGCAGCAAGAGGAATACCAAGAGTGTTATAAAAGAATGCCCAGAATAAGTTTTGCTTGATATTACGAATTGTAGCCTTACTCAACTGAATTGCTGTTAAGGCATCAAGCAAATCACTTTTTATTAAAACTATATCAGCAGATTCAATTGCAATATCCGTTCCAGCACCAATCGCAATTCCAACATCTGCTCTTGCAAGAGCAGGTGCATCGTTAATTCCATCCCCAACCATCACAACCCTCTTGCCCTCATCCTGTATTCTTCGAATTTCACTTTCCTTGTCCTGTGGCAAAACCTCAGCAACAACTTTATCAATATTCAACTGCCTTCTGATAGCCTCAGCAGTTCTTTTATTATCGCCTGTCAGCATTATTACATCAATTCCCATAGCCTTAAACTGCTCAATTGTGTCTCGGCTTGTAGGCTTTACTACATCTGCAACTGCAATCACTCCAAGCAATCTTTTGTCATCAGCAAAATAAAGTGGAGTCTTGCCATCCTCAGCAAAGTCATCAGCTATCTTTTCAAATACCTTTACATTAATTTGATTTTCCTCCATAAGAGCTATATTTCCTGCAAGATACTTCTTCCCTTCTATTGTAGCAACAATCCCTCTTCCTGATATGGCATTAAAATTAGCAACCTCTCTTACCTTAATATTCATCTCATCTGCCCTCTCAAGAATCGCATCAGCAAGAGGATGTTCGGACGGTTTCTCAATTGAAGCAGCTATCTCAAGCAAGTGCTGTTCACTTATTCCCTCAGATGTAACTATATCAGTAATTTCAGGCTTACCCTCAGTTATGGTTCCTGTCTTGTCAAGCACTACGGTTTTAATAGTATGTGCAATTTCCAAAGCCTCAGCTGACTTTATCAATATCCCATTCGATGCACCTTTTCCTGTTCCAACCATAATTGCAACAGGCGTTGCAAGCCCCAAAGCACAAGGACAGGAAATTACTAAGATAGCTATTCCAATGGAAAGTGCAAACTCAAAGGATTTCCCCAACACCAACCATATTATTGTTGAAATAACAGCAATACCAATTACGATAGGTACAAACACTCCACTAATCTTATCGGCAAGCTTCGCAATAGGTGCTTTAGAGGCACTTGCATTCTCCACCAGTTCAATAATTTGTGCAAGAGTTGTATCATCGCCAACCTTCTCAGCCCTAAACTTGAAAAAACCATTTTTATTTATCGTAGCAGCTATAACTTTATCGCCGACTCCCTTTTCAACAGGAATACTTTCACCCGTTAAAGCTGACTGGTCAACAACAGAGCTTCCCTCAACAATTACGCCATCAACAGGAATACTCGCTCCCGGACTTATCAGAATTAAATCTCCGACAATAACCTCCTCAACGGGAATTTCCACTTCCCGTCCATCTCGCAAAACTGTTGCAGTTTTTGGTGCTAAATCCATCAGCTTTGAAATTGCATCAGAGGTTTTTCCCTTTGACCTCGACTCAAGATACTTCCCAAGTGTAATCAAAGTTAAAATAGTCCCCGCTGATTCAAAATATATGTCCATCAGATAATGCTCAGCAGTCCCCATTTCCCCATGTCCAAGACTGTATCCAATCCTATAAATCACAAAAATTCCATAGATAATAGCAGCAGACGAACCAATTGCTATCAGCGAATCCATATTTGGTGAACGCTTAGCAAGTGTTTTAAACCCAACCTCAAAGTATTTTCTATTTACATATACTATCGGAATAAGCAGCAAAAATTGCGTAAATGCAAAAGTAATTCCATTCTCAGTTCCATGAAATGCAGCGTTCACAAAGGATGGAACTGGCAGACCAAACCACTCATTAAACATATGGTACATGGAAATATACATAAGAGGAATCAAAAATACAATTGAAATTATCAACCGCACCTTCATTCCTTTTATTTCTTCGTCTGTTGTATTAACCTTTTTTTCAGTCCTTGTTTTATTCATTTCCTTTGCATAAAGTGACGCGCCATAACCCGCATCAATAACGGCGTTAATTATCCTGTTATCGTCTATAACTTCATTGTCAAACTCAACAATCATGCTGTTCGTAAGTAAATTAACATTAACTTCATCTATTCCATCAAGCCTTCTTACGGCCTTTTCTACACTTGCGGAACAAGCCGAACAGGTCATTCCTGTAACAGAAAACTTCTGACTCACTTTCATAAAACCACTCCTCACCACACCCCCGGTGGGGTGTGTGTTTATAATATAATATTTTTTCTTATTTGTCAAGTCAATCTTATTATCAGTGAGTTTCTTTTTATTATACATTTATAGGATTATAATCATAATTTCAGTTTAAAAAATAAAAAAGGAAGAGTTATTTAAAAACTCTTCCTTTAATTACGCTATCTAATTAAAATTAGTCACGTTTTTTCTTTAGAGCTACTGCTGAGCAAGCTGCTGCAAGCAATACAGCTGATGTAGCTGC
>JAAYPV010000003.1 GCA_012519635.1 Clostridiales bacterium | reverse complement strand
TCATTCTTAGCCTTAATTTCCTCTTTTTCTTCGGGGGTATCTATATCAAGGTCACCTGCTGAAACGGATTTGAACTGCTTTTCGTTGTAATTCATAAGCATTTTGATTGCAAATTCGTCAACATTTTCAGTGAGGTACAGTATCTCATAGCCCTTTTCTTTTACAATTTCGGTTTGTGGAAGATTATCGATACGGGTAATGCTTTCACCGGTTGCATAGTAAATATATTTCTGTGCTTCAGGCATTCTTGAAACATATTCTTCAAGCGTAACCAGCTTGTTTTCCTTAGAGGAATGGAACATAAGCAAATCCTTGAGTGTATCCTTATTAATACCGAATTCGTTATACACACCGAATTTAAGCTGTAAGCCAAATGCTTTATAGAACTGCTCGTATTTTTCACGGTTATTTTTAAGAAGCTTAGTCAACTCGTTTTTAATTGTCTTTTCAAGGTTTCTAGCAATAATTTTTAGCTGTCTGTCATGCTGGAGCATTTCTCTTGAAATATTGAGTGATAAGTCTTCGGAGTCAACAATTCCCTTGACAAAGCTGAAGTGGTCAGGGAGCAAATCAGCACATTTATCCATAATCAAAACGCCGTTGGAGTATAGCTGCAAGCCCTTTTCATATTCTTTTGTATAGTAATCAAAAGGAGCTCTTCCGGGAATATATAACAATGCATTATAGGTAGCACTACCCTCAGCCTTTATATGCATATGGAGTAGTGGGTCGGTATAATCATAGAACTTTTCTTTATAGAACTTATTATAGTCCTCATCAGTTAATTCATTTTTATTTTTACGCCATATTGGAATCATGCTGTTGAGGGTTACTGTTTCTGTATAGTCCTCAAATTCATTTTCAGTACCCTCTTTAAGACGACGCTTTTGCATATCCATTTTAATTGGGAAACGGATATAATCGGAGTATTTTTTTACAAGACTTTGAATTCGATATTGGTCGAGAAATTCACTATAATTTTCGTCATCAGTATCATTTTTTAAATCAAGAATTATTTCTGTACCAACACTATCCTTATCACATTCTTTTATTGTATAGCTTTCAACGCCCTCTGATTGCCATTCGTAGGCTGTATCCGAACCATATGCTTTTGTTTTGACAGTAACCAGCTTTGAAACCATGAATGCGGAATAGAAGCCTACACCGAACTGACCGATTATATTCACATCATCTTTGAGGTGGTTTTCAGTTTTAAATGCAAGGGAACCGCTATTTGCAATCATACCGAGGTTATTATCAAGCTCTTCCTCAGTCATACCGATACCATTATCAGCTATTATCAGCTTACGGGCATCCTTGTCGATAGTGATTGTTATAGCGAAATCGTCTTTATTAAGTCCGACCTTATCATCAGTAAGTGATTTAAAATATAGCTTGTCTATCGCGTCATTTGCATTTGAGATTAACTCCCTAATAAAAATTTCCTTATGTGTATAAATTGAATTAATCATCATCTCAAGCAAGCGTTTAGACTCAGCTTTAAATTGTTTTATTTCCATTTATGACATTCACTCCATTCCAAAATTCTAGCACTCTAATGCTTAGAGTGCTAATTATAGTATAACTTGAAATTATATAAAAATCAAGAGTGTTCATAAATTATATAGTTTTTATTTACATATTGTTAATAAATTATTTAAATTTGCAATTACAAAGCTCAAGATACTCTTTTAAAGTAATGCCTTTTCGGGTAATTATTTCTGCATGAGGACAGCCTACATAACGAAAATGCCAAGGTTCGTAGATAAAGTTAGTAATTTGAGTTTTGTCTTTGGGATAGCGAATTATAAATCCAAAGCGTGGGGCGTTTTTTTCAAGCCATTTAAAGGTTGAAGTTTTTTCGAAGTTATACCAGTTATCACAGTCCCAATCATCACCCTTAAGGTCGGCAGCAAGGCCGGCATTATGTTCACTTCTTCCCGGCAAGGCTATACTGCTTGCTGTTTTTTTATACGCCTCTTCATAGCTTAATCCCTCACTCATATTCCACTGCACATCATCATCAAAGAGTTTTTGCTGGTAATCATATGTTCTATATGCAGAGAATACTTCTATTGTGATGCCATCTTTTCTTGCTGCTTCAAGTAGTTTTTTCATACATCGTGCTGCGTTCTTCTCCATATAGTAACCATGTTCAACCTCCTCAAGCACAGGCTTATATCCAGCAGGTATAGGGTTATCTTTATCTATTAACAATATTTTCACTTTAATCTCCTCTTTCTTTCAGGCATTAATTTTAATGATATTAGGTACCATGAAAAATAATTATAATAAATATTATGAAAAGCCCTTGACATTTATTACAGGTTAATATATAATAAAGCCGTAAAAGAACATATGTTCTACAATCTGTAAAACTTAACCC
>JAAYPV010000060.1 GCA_012519635.1 Clostridiales bacterium | reverse complement strand
GTAGTAGCATTAAAATTATGTCCGGACATACTTGCACAGTTAGAAAAACCGAAAACTATTATTGCAGTAACTGGAACAAATGGTAAGACAACGGTTTCTAATATGATAGTTGACGCGTTGGAATATAATGGGTATAAATTTATGAATAATCGTTTTGGAGGTAATATTCAAACAGGAATTATCTCTACTCTAATTGATAATACTACTTTATCTGGTAAAATAAAATATGATATGGCAGTTCTTGAGATAGATGAAAGAAGTGCAAACAGGATTTATCCATATGTAAAGCCTGATTTTCTTGTATGTACTAATTTGTCTAGGGATTCGTTTAAGAGGAATGCTCATCCTGAGTTCATTTCAGATATTTTGAATAAATATATCCCTAAGGAAACAAAGCTGATATTAAATGGTGATGATTTAATCAGTTCGCATCTTGCACCTGAAAATGAGAGGATATGCTTTGGTATAAGCTGGGAGGATGACGAAGAATCGATAACAGATAATATAATAAAGGATATAGTTATGTGTCCTGTTTGCAATTCAGTATTGCAATATGATTTTGTGCGATATAATCATATTGGACGAGCAAATTGTGAGAAATGTGATTTTGGAACATTGCCGATTGATTATGATGTAGTTAAAAGGGATTATGAAAACAGAAAACTAACAATTAAAACTCCTGAAGGTGAAGAGGAATATAGACTGGTAGGGGATAATATTACCGATTCATATAATATGGTGGCGGCAATAACATTATTGCGTGAGTTTGGACTAAGTAAGGAACAGGTTAACAATGCATTTGAAAATATGAAAATAGTTGAGACCAGATTCAATTCTGAGGAGATTAATGGTAAGCAGCTTATTATTAATCTTGCAAAAGGGCAAAATCCAATTGCCTGCTCTAGAGCTTGTGATTTTGTACGAAAGCATGATGGTAAAAAAGCTGTTATAATGATTCTAGAAGATTTTTATGATGCTAAGAATACAACTGAAAATATTGCTTGGATATATGAAACTGATTTTGAATTTCTGAATCAAGAGGATATAACGCAGATTATTGTCGGTGGCAAGCGCTCAAGTGATTATATGGTAAGACTACTTATGGCGGGAATTCCGAAGGAAAAGATTAAATGCTGCACTTCAGAAACAGATACACCAAACTTTTTGGATATAAGTTCAGTTGACAAAGTATTTATTTTATATGATTTGTTTAATGTAGATTCACTTAAAAGTATTCAAGAACAGGTGAAGAATAAGCTACTTAGTGGAGGAAATTTATCATGAAAATAGAGATTCTTTTTCCTGAGTTTTGCAATTTATTTGGAGATATAGGTAATATTAAATATTTAAAAGAATGTTTGCCTGATGAGGAGTTTATTGAAACATCATTTCAGTCAGAACCAAGATTCATATCTGAGGATGTAGATTTTATTTACATGGGTGCTATGACTGAGAGAATTCAGGAGAAGGTTATAGAAAAGTTTATGCCACATAAGCAAAGAATCAATGATTTAATAGAAAATGGAACAGTGTTTTTGTTTACAGGAAATGCAATGGAGGTTTTGGGTGAATATATTGAAGATGATGGTAGGAAGATTAAATGCTTAGGTTTGTTTAATTTTTATGCAAAGCGAAATATGATGGCAAGATATAGTGGTTTAGTGTTTGGAAAATTCAACGATATTGACATTGTTGGCTTCAAAGCACAATTTACTATGGCATATGGGGAAAATGATAACTCATACTTTATTAAAACTATTAGGGGTATTGGTTTCAATAAAGATAGCAATTTTGAAGGAATAGTAAGGAATAATTTTTTTGGAACATACTTGATTGGTCCAATTCTTATATTAAATCCACTGTTCACAAAATATTTATTGGAAAAGATGGGAGTAGAGTCGCCTAAAATAGCATTTGAAGATGAAGTTATGGAGGCTTATTATAAGAGATTAGAAGATTTTAAAAATCCTAAAATTGAAGTTTAATAAAAAAATGTTACGAAATCATTTCTTTATATTTTTTAATAAATTGTTAAGATAAAATCACATTATTATTAATATAATATCACATTATGTAGTAAACTGTGCCCTTACATTTTTGTAATTATATGATAAAATTAATAAAGATAGATAGAAAAAACAAATAAAAAAATACAACAAAAGAAAGGAAACAAGAAATGAGAGTAGTAACAAAGAGAACAAATGAAATCAAGGAGGTAAACAGAACAGTTTATGTGGAGGTGCTTGGTAATAATATGATTACATATAGAATTACCGAGAGCACCATTCTGATTGAAGGGGAGGAAAAGCATACATATGGCGTAGAAATTGAAAGTAATCTTAATGGTAAAACTGTTAAGGAGTCAATTACTGATTTCTCTCCCAGTCTATCTGAGGTAGTTGAATTTACAGAAAAACTGATAAGAAATTCTGTTTTACCCGCATCACTTTATGACATCGCCTTAGATTATCTTGGAACATGCATATAAGAATTTAAGGGAAACAATGAAAAAATGGTTGTGATAAAATTTCACAACCATTTTCTTTTATTTACCAAGAACAATTTTACTGATTTGTTTTAAATCATAGCTATTAATTATATTATCAGAGTTGAAATCAGCATTTGCAAAATTAAATGATATCTGTTCTTCCTTATTTAAAATATATCTCTTTGTTAATGCAACATCAAGTGAATTTACTTTACCGTCTGAATTAACATCTCCATTAGCAGTTGAAGGAGATGTATTATAGTGTTCAGATAGGCTAATACCATTGCTGCCAAGTGGTATCTGATGGTCAAGTCCTATAAATTTTCCCTCATCATTTTGCCATAATGCAGGCTTGAGGAGAGCGTATTTTTCCTCATCCCATTTGGAGAAGTTATCATAAACCAATCCACCAGTATCACCTGAATTTTCATTAAAGCACCAAAATGTGTGATGGAGTCGCTTTTCAATTATATAATCGCGAAGATAAGTCATCCATTTTTCATTATCTCCTCCATCCATAAAGCCACCCCATTCACCTATGAGTATTGGGGATATTCCTTCCTCATATAAATATGCCCAGTTGTCATACCAGCAGTCGTTCATTAAACTTTCCTGTGTAAAACCCTCATAAAACCAGGTTTGCTCATAAACCAAGGGTCCGTAATCATGAGGAGAATAAACTAATTTATTTTGATACTCACCTAAATCAATAGGATAGTCCCTTACTCCACGCAAATTACCACCCCACCAGGTTGAATGGTAATAAGTAAAGTTAGTTGTCCATTCGATTTTAGGAGCAGTCCAGTCATAGCCCTCCTTAGGATAAACCTCAGTACCCTCAACCACGATTAAAAGATTTGGATTTTTAGCAAGAATTCTTTTACCAGCAGTTTCAGCAACATGCTTCCAGTTATTATGATCGGTTGAGTCATCCCATTTAGCCATATTATCTGGTGTATCAGCAGTTCCATGTGGCTCATTTTTTATATCAATTGCAAGAATGGTATCATCATTTTTCCAATAGTCAGCAAACCATTCTAAAGCTTCATACATCATTTCTGTAGTATATTCTTCAGTATACCATAAATTAAAGACATGGCCAGCAGCATGTGTTTCAGCACTATGAATATCAATCATTATTTTTATGCCATACTGTTTACACCACTCAACAGCCTGTTCAAAGAGCTGTTTACTGTTCATACCAACGAGCTCAGGGTTTGTGAATTCGTTAACCTTAGGTGGCGCAGGGTCTGGGTCATCATTTTTCCACTGAGTAAGTATTTGCGTTGAAACAGGCACACGCAAAAAGTTTAGGCCACGATCAGCAATAGATTTTATTGCATCATGCATATTACATGACCAAACGCCATCAAAAACTCCACTTCCAACATTAAAACCAAACCAGTTACAGCCAGTAATCCAGACTTCATTTCCGTACATATCGACAATTTTATTGCCATCGACATATAGCCAATCGTCATTCGATGAGTCGATAGCTGCAAAGGCTTTAGTATTTGTGGAAGTATTTATAGAAAAACTCAAAGATGATATCATTGCTGCTGAAACAGCAATAGAAGTTATTTTTTTAATAATGCTCATAAGTATGTCCTCACTTTTACATAATTATTAAACATTATGTTTTACACGGTCATAAACCTCTGATTTTTTAGCATCATTAAATCTGTCGATAGTGCCAACCAAGTATCCAGTAATGCGTCTAATGCGTTGAAATGGAATATCCTTGAGGTAGTATTTAACATTCACAAAATCCCCATCCAATTCAATATCCATAGCATCTATTAATTTATTAGGATATTTATTCCTTCCATTTGCTATATATGCTTTTATTTCTTTATCAGAAACCTCACCGTTAAGTACATTTACTTTCACCATAATTATACCTCCTAAATCCTCCTCATTCAAGTAGCACATTTTGTGCTTTAGCAATATTATAACACAAGATAATGTGATTGACAAGCTATTTTTCAAAAAAAATAAAAATTTTCAGGAAATAATATAAAGCTATTATTTCCTGAAATTATTAGGTGATTTTTATCAGTATCAGAATCTGAAATCTCTTTCTCCTGCTTTAATCAGTTCAAGGTATTCATCAAATTTATTACGAACCTTTACTTCAGCGATATTTTCCCTTTCTTTTTTTATTACATTAAATGCTAGTTCTTTAAATTCATCATCTCCATAATCAAGAGCATATTCTGAAAGAGTAAGCATAGCATTTGGCAGACAGCAGTTTGAAATATCGCCTGTTTTGGCTAATTGCATAAATCTGTCCCCAGTTCTACCCTCACGATAACAAGCAGTACAAAAGCTTGGAATAAAGCCATTTTTAAGTAAAGTTTTTGCTACATCAGCTTGTGAGCGTTCATCTGAAACTTGAAATTGAGCAGTGCTGTCTTCTTTACATTTGCAGGGATTGTATAGGCTTTCTGCATATCCGCCAACACCAGTACATGAGCCGCCGCTTGCCTGAGAGATACCGAGAGAGATGATTTCATCTCTGAAGTGTTGCTCCTCTCTAGTGGAAATAATCATTCCAGTATAAGGAACAGCGAGTCTTAAAGCAGCAACAATTATTTTAAATTGCTCATCATTAACTATATATGGGTATTTATTTAAATCGACTCCTTCAGCTGCTCTTAATCTTGGCACTGAAATAGTATGAGGTCCTATACCAAAGGTATCTTCAAGGTGGAGAATATGCAACATAGTCGCAATTACTTCGTATTTATACTCATATAGACCATATAGAACACCGATTCCAACATCATCAATTCCAGCTTCCATAGCCCTGTCATGTGCAGTTGTGTGGTAATCATAATCACTTTTCGGACCTGATGGGTGATATTTCTCATAGGTAGGCTTATGATATGTTTCCTGGAAAAGTATATATGTGCCAATACCAGCATCTTTGAGTTTTTTATAATTTTCAACTGAAGTAGCAGCAATATTCACATTAATTCGTCTTATTTCACCATTTCCGCTTTTAGTGTTATAAACAGTTTTCATACATTCAAGTATGTAATCAATAGGACAGTTTTTATCGTCTTCTCCAGCCTCTATAGCGATACGCTTATGACCCATTTCAGCAAGAGCTTTGGTTTCAGCAGAAATCTGCTCCTGTGTGAGTTTTTTTCTTTTAATGCCAGAGCCAGTATGGTATCCGCAATATTTACAGCCATTAATGCAATAATTTGAAACATAAAGTGGTGCAAACATTACAATTCTTTTGCCATAAATATCTTCTTTAATTTTTCTTGCAAGTGAAAAAAAATGTTCGCGTAGTTCTGAATGTTCACCTGCTTCGCAGGCAAAAAGAAGAACAGAAACCTCCATATAATTTAAACCCTTGAGTGATTCAGCTTTTTTTAGAATTTCAAGTACTAAATCTTTATTATTTTTATTATCCTCACCGTATTTCAAGGCTTTAAGGATTTCATCATGACTGATAAATTCTTCAGCTTTTTTTGATTTACTATTAAACATATATTAGCTTTCTTATAATGAAAGCGTCCCTCCAATCATACTTAAATTAGTGTTTAGAGATGGCAGCCTTGACAGAAACGCCTTTTATTTGACCTAATTTACCAGTAAGGCTACTTATTTCATCAATAGTTGCATTTACAGCAACAGAAATAACAGAAATATTTTTTTCCCTGTAAGGTAAACCCATTCTACCGATAATTATTTTATTAAACTCATGCAAAATTGAATTTACTTTTTCTGACTTATCAATTTCATCTAAAACAATTCCAATAACAGCAATTTTTTTTTCCATAAACACCCCACAAAAAAACCGATTGCATAAATTCACACAATCGGACACAGCTAACATATTAATTTCACATTATAATTAAAGTTAGTCGTTATCCAATTGCCAAGACAGCTCTCTGCAATTCGATTAACATACAGTTTAGGCAATCAACGGGAGAATAAATCCTTCCGCTCATTGTTTCTATACTAATCATAAACCTATTTTTAAAAAAAGTCAAGCATAAAATAAAGAAAATTCTTAAAAGCACTATAAAAGATTCAGACGATATTTCATTTCCAACTTTTTAGGTAAAGGTTGCTGATTATAAACATCATACACAATTCTTTTTGCAATTGTAAGTATGAAATCAACCTCCTCTTTAGTGCAGGTATGTTCGCTAAGGCTTGCCTTGAGGACATATTCAATAATGGTTTGCATTTCTCCTTTTTGTAAAAGAGAAGAGTGCTTTTCGACATAATCGGCAAATTCAAAATATTGCATATTTGAGTTTTCGATACCGATAAAGGCAAGTATTTTTGTTATATATAAGTAAAGGTTTATGACATTGGAATTATTATTATCAGATTTTAAAGCTTGTATCATTTTTAAAAGAACATATTTTCTTTTAAGTATTATAAAACTGAGAGATAATATTACAAAGGAAATTATAGTAATAATCGTAATTACAACTGAATTTCTAAAAACATTTTTCTGCGGTGTAGATGATATAGATTCAGTATTAGAGGTTAATGATTTTTGAGCCTCTGATGTACCAGGTTTTGTTGTAGTTTTAGTAGTTGCCTTTGGTTCAGTTGCTTTGGTGGTTGTTGTTTTCCTGGTTGTACTAGTTTCGCGTTCAGTTTCTTCAGGAGTATCACCATTACTATATCCAGGAGTAAATTCATAAGGCACCCAACCGACATCATCTATATATACCTCAACCCATGCATGTGCGTATTTATCCTTTACATTAATTTTATATGAGGCATCAATATTTTTATTTGAAAGGTTAAATTCTGATTTTGGGATGATATAGCCTGTTACATACCTTGTAGGAATGCCAGCCATTCGTGCGAGCACAGCACCTGCGGAAGCAAAATGTGTGCAATATCCCTTATTATTTTCAAGCAAAAAGTAGCTTACAAAATCTTTATTTTTAGGAGTTTTACCAGGAGAAAGAGTGTATTTGGCATCCTTAGCCAAAGCTGTTTTTATTTTATCGAGCGTAACTTCTGGTGAATAATTATCTTCAAAGATAAAGGAATAGTTTTCATAAACCTCATTAATGTTGAAGTTTTCTGGAAGCTGAGTGTAATTATTATAAACAAAGTCACGATATGAGCTTTCTATTGTATGAATATCAGTAAAATTATTTACGCGGAAATAATTATTGAAATCATCAAGTACGCCATATGATGATTCCATGCTTTTAAAAGTAAAGGTGTATTCCTGCTTATTTTCTAGAGCTATTGTAGTATCATTTATATAAGTAAATTTATCGTTTTTATTCAAGACATAATACGGAACAAAATTTAAATTCTGATTTTTATTGTTGACAGTGATTTTAATAGTGTTTGTGTAAAAAGGATTTACGAATTCGACTTTGTTATACAATAAAAAATCTTGAGGGTAATACCCGGATTTTTTCATTTTTTCAAAAAGAGATAAGTTTTTCTCATATTCATTTTGAGGAATAATACTCCAACTATATCCAGTATAAATACCTCCTACAAAGCTTTTTAGATATAAAGCTTCATGAGGATTAAAAGAAACCTCTACAATTAAATCAGTTACATTATTATATTTAAGAAATCCCTGCTGACCGAGTTGTTGTTCGTAAATATTTTCTGAATATTCATTTTTAAAGGCTGATTTAATTTTTTCGATACTTTCCTGAACATTATCAACAGAAAATTCCTCAATAGAGTTTTTTATATTTGAGCGTAAATTATCAATTGTTTGAGGGCGTTTAAATTCTACAACATTTATTACAACATTGCTTAATATCAAAATTGAAAGGGCTATTGAAAAAGCCCATACTGTACTTAGCCCATCAACTTTTAATTTTATATTGGGTTTTGAATAGAAATTATTTTCCTTTCTGAGAAAATTGGCGTCAGTATTATTTGCATATTCATTATAGCTGGAATTTTGCAGAACCAAAACAGCAATCCAGAATGAAATAAGCATAAAAGTAAAAATATATTTAGGAGTAATTCCATAATACAAACCAATTTCCAAAAGAGGAAAAGTAATTAGGAAGCATATTGGTAAATTAGGTCTGGTGATTACAAAATAGCAGATAAGCATGATTAAAAGAAATGATGAAAAGATAAAAAAAGTGGTAATGCATTCTGATTGTGAAATTCTTGTACTAACTCTATAATATCCTATACTTGTTTCATTTATTTCGTTGTAAATTCGATTAACAACCAGCTGAAAACCGTTTATGTAGGTGTACCAATTCTTTTTTATGAGTGTTAAATATATTAGTAGTGTTGGTATTAATGTAAGAAGAAATTTTTTAGGCAATAAAAACACAGTAACAAAAAATGTAAAAAATAAAGAT
>JAAYPV010000059.1 GCA_012519635.1 Clostridiales bacterium | reverse complement strand
TTTTTGGAGGAACTTTAGGTGCTCTTATGGTATCATATCCTCTTTCTACATTTAAAAAAATTGGTAAGCATTTTAAGGTGCTTATTTTACCAAAAAAATATGACCCATATATATACATAGAGCAAATTGTTACATTTGCAAAAGAAGCAAGAATGAATGGACTTTTGGCAATAGAAGATAAGCTTAATGAAACAGAGGATAGGTTTTTAAAAAATGCACTATTGCTTGTTGTTGACTCAGTTGAGCCAGATAAGGTAAAGGCATTACTTGAAATGGAACTTGATTACTTTACAGATAGGCATATGCAGGATATAGCATTTTATAATAAGGCTTCTGAATATTCACCTGCCTTTGGTATGGTTGGAACCTTGATAGGTCTTATAAATTTGCTAGGAAATCTCACAGATCAAGATAGCTTAGCGACAAACATGTCAGTTGCTCTTGTTACAACCTTTTATGGAGTTTTGCTTGCTAACCTTTGGTTTAAGCCGATGGCAAATAAATTGAAAATTCGTCATGATGAAGAATATTTATGTAAAACTATTATTAGTGAGGGTGTACAAGCAATACAGGACGGAGATAACCCTAAATTTATTGAAGAAAAACTAATAAGATTATTACCTGGTTCACAAGTATCAAAAGTAATGTCATCTGATGGAAGTCAGGGTCAAAAAGAAAATAAGAAGAGAAAGAAATAGATGAGAGAGGGTGTCGTTAAATGGCGAAAAAAAGGCAGGAACTAGATGGTGGCGGAAACTGGATGGATACTTATGGTGATATGGTAACGCTTTTAATGACATTCTTCATTGCAATGTATAGTATGTCTACTATTCAAGAGGATAAGTGGGCTGAATTAGTAAAAGCTTTCAATATTCATGGCACAGAGAAGGTAGACCAGATAGTATTTACTGTTGAAAATGATGGAGATGACCTGGTGGACAATTCAGGTGACTCTAATGGATATAATCCAGGTGATGCAAATGATGATTCAGATGATGTAGACTTCAGCGATTTATATAATTATTTGAAGGAACATATTGAAAAAAACAATATGGCTGACAGTATTTATATTGAAAAAGGTTCATCAAAAACTGGTACTGCAGATGGAAATGGTAAAGTTGATGAAGTTAAGAAAGGCTATGAAAATATATACATACAGTTTTCAAATAATGTTTTATTTAATCCTGATGCTTCAACCATGCTTCCTACAAGTTATCCTATAATGGAATTTATGGGAGTAACATTAAAGAAATATGAGAGTGAGATATCAAAAATAGTAATAAAAGGTTATACAGCTAATGCACCTTATTCCAATGTAGATGAAAGGACACTTTCGTCTATGCGTGCAACAGTTATTTCAAATTATTTTGAGAAGACCTGTTTAATTGAATCAACGCGTCTAATAGCAATCGGATTAGGGAATGATTATCCAATTGCAAGTAATGATACAGAAGAGGGTCGTAGGCAAAATCGTCGTGTTGAGATTGTAATAATACCAAAAGAAGGTGCAAATAGTAAGACTGAGGATTGGGAATTGATATTTGGCAGTTTTTATTCTAATGAGAGTAGTGGAGAAGTCGCAGAGGTAGTTGGAGAGTAGTGGATATGAAAAGGAAACAAATTCAAATGATGTTAATAAATAAAGAAATAACACAAATTTGAATTTAATTAAATTTAGAATTTATAAGGAAAAATGGAGGGAGTGAGTAATATATGAGCAACAGAAATTTAACTGATACCGAATTAAATGCAATTAGTGAGGTTTTAAATATAAGCACAAGCTCAGCGGCTGTTGCGATTTCAACTATTCTAAACAAACAAATAAATGTTAAAGTATCAAAAACTATGATGCAGGATATAGGTGAAATAAACCTTGTTGGATATGATGATGGATTAGTAATTGCTTGCTCATATAAGAGTGGATTATTAGGCAGATTTGCAATATTAATTAGAAAGATTGATATACAAACAATACTTAATCTTTTAATGAATAGTGAAAATGATGACATTAATGATTTTACCTTTGATGAATTCAGCTTAAGCACTATAAATGAGATTGCAAATCAAATGTTAAACTCTGGTTCATCGTCTCTGAGTGAATTTTTTAGTATACGGATTGAAACAGACTCACCACAAACAAAAGTATTTGAGGGTCGAGGTTTGATATCAGAAACATTAGATATTGATGACGGGGAAAAGCTCTTATATGCTACATTAAAATTAGATATAAATGGGCTTTTGAGTAGTGATTTAATACTTCTTTTTTCATTTGATGCTGCGGATGCAATTAACAAGCTAATGTCTTATAATAAGGAGGTAAAATCAGAACAAAACACTTCTGAGGTAAAACAAGTTAAAGAACCTGCAAATATTAAAAAGCCTGAATATAATCAGACTCAAAATTTAAGAGATGAAATTACGGTAGACTCAATACTTAATTTAAATAAACCGGCAAGTACTTCAGGAAGAATAAGAAACCCTGGTGTAAAAGTTCAAGAAACTCAATTCCCTAATTTTTCAGAGGGTGTAGATAACTCGACATTCAATTTACCATTATTAAAAAATAATATGGACTTACTCATGAATGTTCAGCTTGATGTTTCGATAGAATTAGGGAAAACTAAAATTAAAATGAAAAATGTACTTGATTTTGCTCAGGGGACAATTATTAATCTTGAAAAGCAGGCAGGAGCTCCTGTTGATGTTGTTGTTAATGGACAGCTTATCGCTCGTGGGGATGTAGTTGTAATTGACGATAATTTTGGAGTTAGAATAACCGAAATAATAGAGGATAGTAATTTTTTACTGAACAAGAAATATTAAAAGGTATATTCTTAGGTTTTTAAAATTAAGGAGGGGTTATATTGTCTGGAACAATTGAACAGATTACCTCTATTATTTTGGGTCTTATATTTTTTATATTGATATTAATTGCAGCATATTTTTCAACAAAATATATTGGTAAACGCTATGGCCTTAAAGTAAATGGAGGCAAAAATATTAAAATTATAGAAAAGGTTACGTTAAGTCAGGATAAAATGCTTGTTATTGTAAGGGTTGCAAATAAAACTATGCTGCTTGGCGTAACTAATAATCAAATTGACAAGATAAGTGATATTGATGAGTCCTCTTTGTGTATAGAAGAACAAAGTGACATAAATATGAACTTTTCAAATATATTAAAAAACATAACAAATAATAAGTTTACAATTTTAAATAGAGAAAAAGAAGTATTGGAGAAAGAAAAAGATGAATAAAACTCATGCTTCTGATAGTAGGAACATAAAAAAGAATTTGATAATTTTTTTAATAAATCTGATTATTGTAATAATTTTAGTGTCAGTTTGTTATTGTCTAAATGTTCATGCTGATGCTGGAATTAACATCGATATAAATGCAGGGGAAGCAGGAGATTCAACAAGTGCATTAGATTTATTATTCATGCTGGCTTTTTTAGCATTATTACCAACAGTTTTGCTTATGACAACATGTTTTACAAGGATTATAATATCCTTGTCATTTTTAAGGAATGCACTAGGAACACAGCAATCCCCACCGAATCAGGTTTTAATAGGTTTAGCTCTGTTTTTGACATTATTTATAATGTCTCCTGTTATAAAAGAAATAAATGAGGTATCCTATAAACCCTTTAAAGAAAATAAAATTACACAGGAAGAGGCATTAGATAATGGTATCAAGCCTTTAAAGGTTTTTATGCTGAAGCAGGTTTATGAGGAGGATTTAGATTTATTTCTTTCATTATCTGATTCAGTAGACCAAACGGATATGGCAGAATTCAATTCACAGGAAAAGTTATTGGATTTGAGTTTAACAATAATAGTTCCAGCATTTATAACTAGTGAACTAAAAAGAGCATTTCTTATTGGATTTTTGCTTTATATACCATTTTTGATAATAGATATTGTTGTATCAAGTACATTGATGTCAATGGGTATGGTAATGCTACCACCATCAATGATTTCATTACCATTCAAGCTTATGTTATTCATATTGGTTGATGGATGGACATTACTGATACAGTCCTTGATAACAGGTTTTCGCTAGCCACAGGCTTTAAAAAATTGAAATGAGGTGATATTACGACTCAGGGTGAAATTTTGGAGATATTCAACAATGCTATGCTGGTAGCATTAAAAGTTGCAGGTCCATTATTATTAGCAAGCATTGTAATTGGATTGGTAGTTGCAATTTTTCAGGCAGCAACACAAATACATGAGCAAACGCTAACATTCGTTCCAAAACTTATTGTAATATCACTTGCGCTTTTAATTCTAGGCTCGACAATGATGAATGCATTTAATGAGTTTTTCAAACTTATTTTCAATAAAATAGCTAATTTATGAGGACATTATGCTTAGTATTAATTTTAATGATGTATATATCTATATAATGGTTCTTGTAAGATTGGTTGGAGTAATAGCCTTTAATCCAGTATTTGCTCAAAGAGGTGTGCCTGCAAGAATAAGAGCTGGATTAGTTATGATGATAACGATTGTTATGGCTCCGACGATAGAACCATCTGGAACAATGGATTATGGAACATTTTTTTTCGTTTTCACATTGATAAAAGAGCTTTTCATAGGATTTATTTTTTCATATGTAATAAATATTTTTTATTATATGTTAATAGGGGTAGGTGAAATTCTTGATACACAATTTGGATTAAGTATGTCAAAAGTTTTTGACCCTTCAACAAGTGTTCAAATGGCAGTATCGGATAAAATTCTTAATTTGTTTTTTATATTATATATTTTTACAACAAATAGTCACTTATTGTTAATTAGGATAATATATTCGTCATACGACATTATTCCAGTAGGAGTTCCAAAATTTAATTTAGATTCTGTAAACAGCTTTGCAATAGATTTGTTTATCAATACTTTTTCATTAGTAATAAGGCTTACATTTCCTTATTTAGCGATACATTTTATTTTACAAATCTGCTTAGGCGTATTGATGAAGCTAATACCACAAATTCATATCTTTGTAATTAATATGGAGTCAAAGATATTGCTCACTTTAATAATACTATTAGTTTTTTCACAGCCAATGGCAAACTTTATAGATAATTATATAGGAATAATGTTTGAAAGTTTACAAAATGTTCTTTATGCCATCATAGGAGAATAAATAAAATTGAAGTTTCCTGTAAGGGGGGATTATGAATGGCAAATGGTGGTGCAGGTGAAAAAACGGAAAAACCTACGCCTAAAAAGAGGAAGGATGAGAGAAAGGAAGGACGCATACTTCAAAGCAAAGAAGTAGTAACAGCAGTATCATTAGTTGCCGTATATTATGCATTTAAATTTCTTTATCCTTTAACAAGTCAGACTCTTATAAAATCAATGAAGAGCTGTATTTCACTTACTGAAACTCAAGAAACGTTGACTGCATCTGATATAAGGCTTTTATTTATAAACGGAGCTTTAACTATTCTTATCGCAGCATTGCCCATACTTTTTGTTGCAATATTAGCTACAGTAATTCCTGCAATGGCACAGACAAAAGGGTTTATATCATTCAAATCAGTTAAATTCAAATTTAATAAGTTAAATCCTTTAAATGGATTTAAAAGAATGATATCTCTTAAAGGAATTATGGAGCTTTTAAAGGCAATACTTAAAGTTACTGTTTTAGTAGTGATAACTTATAATACCTTACAGGATATAATCTTTACTTTTCCAAAGATGATGGATATGTCTTTAAATCAAGCTATATACTTAACAGGAAGCATGATATTTACCGTTGTAAAAAATATAGCGATAATATTTGCATTTTTAGCTTTTTTTGATTTACTTTATCAGAGATGGGATTTTGAAAAAAATTTAAAAATGACAAAGCAAGAAGTTAAGGAAGAATACAAGCAAACAGAGGGTGATCCGCAGGTAAAGGGAAAGATAAGACAAATTCAACGACAAAGGTCTATGAATAGAATGATGCAGGCTGTGCCTGAGGCTGATGTTGTAATAAGGAATCCTACCCATTATGCGGTTGCATTAAAATATGATTCTAAGAAAAATAATGCACCAGTAGTGATTGCAAAGGGCACGGATTTTGTGGCATTAAAGATAATTGAGATAGCCAAGAATAATGATATTATTATAACAGAAAACAAGCCACTTGCTAGAGCGTTGTATGCTGCTGTTGACATAGGAAGAGAGATACCAAATGATTTTTATCAAGCAGTAGCCGATGTTTTGGCATTTGTATATAGTGTAAAGAAAAAGGAATTGAAGTAAAATGGGTAAGTTAGCTGGTTTATTTAAGAATGTAGTTCCAGTATTTGTTATTATAATTATATTTTTACTTATTGTTCCATTACCAACACAAATATTGGACTTTATGTTTATTATTCAAATAGGACTAGCATTAGTAATCTTGCTGATTACAATGTATGTTAAGGAACCATTAGAATTTTCAGTATTTCCGACAATTTTATTGGTTACTACATTGTTCCGATTAGGATTAAATGTATCATCAACTCGTTCAATATTGACTAATAATGGTTATGCTGGAGAGATAGTAAATACCTTTGGGAAGTTTGTTATACGAGGTAATGTTATAGTTGGTTTGGTTATATTCATTATAATTGTATTAATGCAATTTATAGTAATTACAAAGGGCTCTGAGCGTGTAGCTGAGGTTTCAGCAAGATTTACTCTAGATGCTATGCCTGGAAAGCAGATGGCGATAGATGCAGATTTAAGCTCAGGTATAATCACCGAGGAAGAGGCAAGGTTTCGTCGTGAAAAGGTACAGCGTGAGGCAAGCTTTTTTGGTTCAATGGACGGTGCTACAAAGTTTGTAAAGGGTGACGCAATAATGTCAATTATTGTAACCTTTATTAACTTGATAGGTGGTATTTTAGTTGGCTTGTTAAGTGGTATGGGAGACTTCAATACCATAATGAATGTATATAGCATATCAACTGTAGGGGATGGCCTTGTATCACAGATACCTGCACTATTAATATCAGTTGCAACAGGTATGGTAGTTACTCGTTCATCTTCTGACTCAACGCTTGCTGAAGATATGTCAAAACAGTTTTTGTCACAACCTACTGTTTTGATTTTAACAGGAATAGTTTTATTATTTACAATTTTTATAGGGTTTCCAATATTACAAGTTCTTATTTTATCTAGTGGACTGATATTATTAGGATTATTATTAATGAAGAGATATGATAAACAGCTCGCGGTTGAAAATCTTGTTGAGGATATGCCGATAGAAGAAATTACAAGTGAAGCAACTTATTATAGAAATGTTGAGAATTTGTATGAGTTATTGCATGTTGAACAGATAAAGATAGAATTTGGATATAGTCTTATTCCTCTTGTTGATGAAAAAAGCGGTGGCAATTTTCTCGATAGGGTGGTTATGTTAAGAAAACAGTTTGCAGAGGATTTGGGATTTATCATACCTTCAGTGCAATTAAAAGACAGTGGGCAGTTGAATCCTAATCAATACTCTATTTGCATTAAGGGTGAAGAGGTGGCAAGAGGGGATGTATTTATGGACCATTACTTAGCACTTGCACCACCTAATGATGATAGTATTGAAGGTATTGAAACAATTGAACCAGCATTTGGTATTAAAGCAAAATGGATTAGTGAAGATAAAAAGACTAAAGCTGAATTATTAGGATATACATTAATCGACCCTGTATCAGTAATAATAACTCATTTATCTGAAATAATTAAAAAACATGCAAGAGAATTGCTCAGCCGACAGGAAGTTGGCAATATGCTTGAAAATCTTAAGAAGACAAATGAGTCAATCGTTAATGATACAATACCAAATTTGGTTACAATTAATGATTTACAGAAGGTTATGGGTAAACTACTTGAAGAACAGATACCAATTAGGGATTTGGAGACTATTTTAGAGGTATTGGGTGATTATGCTGGTAAAATTAAGGATATGGATATGCTTACTGAGTATGTTCGTCAGGCATTGAAGAGAACTATATCAAGAAAGTTTGCTGAGGCAGGTCAGATGAAGGTAATAAGTCTTGATGCAAGTATAGAAAATATGATTGCAAACTCAGTAAAAAAGGTAGAGAGTGGATCATATTTAGCACTTGACCAGGCTTCAATTCAGAAGATAATTACATCAGCAACTTCAGAAATTGATAAGGTAAGGGATTTGGTTCAAGTACCAATTGTACTTACTTCGCCAATGGTGAGAATGTATTTTAAGAAGCTGATTGACCAATTTTATCCTAATGTTACAGTGTTGTCATTTAATGAAATTGACAGTCAGATACAAGTTCAATCATTGGGTAATATATCGATTCAATAAAGGATGGAATGGAGTGATAAAAATTGGATTCGAAAAATAAAATTAATGTTCTGACTGAAGAAGAATTTTTAGTTCTCCATAAAAAATATCGAGAAACAAAGGATACAAAGATACGAAATCAATTAGTTATGAATTATATGTATATACCAAAGGCAGTAGCTGTTCAATTAAGGGGAATAGTTTCGGGATATGCTCAGATTGAGGACATGGTTAATCAAGGTGTTATTTCTTTGATTGATAGTATTGAAAGATATGATGCCTCTAAGGGAATAAAGTTTGAATCATATGCTTTTATGAGAGTTAGGGGCGGAATAATTGATTTAGTTCGTAAGCAAGACTTTGTTCCAAGAAGAGTTCGTTCAACATCTAAAGAAATAACTAATGTCTATAACCAGCTTAGCAATGAGCTTATGCGTGAGCCGACTCAGAAAGAGATAGCGGACAGAATGGGAATATCGGTAGATAAGTTATCACAGTACAATACTGAGGTTTCAAACATGATTGTGTTATCCTTTGAGGAGCTTATACAAAATGTTTCACAATTTGGTGATACAATGGAGTCATCATCATATGATGATTCTTATCCGGAAAAAAATCTTTTAAAAAATGAGATAAGAGAAGTTTTAAAAGAAGGAATTGACTCTCTGACTGAGCGTGAAAAGCTGATTATTACTTTATATTATTATGAGGATTTAATGTTTGCTGATATTGCAAAAATAATGGATGTAACTCCACAGCGAATTTCACAGATGCATGCCAGAGCAATTTTAAAATTGAAGAACAAAATGGATGTTTATATGAACGAATTAGCGTAAAAAGGTGTATTTATTGTTAAGTTTATATGAATTGATTGACCTTAATATTTTTGTGTGATAAACTTTAAATTAAGAAGAAAATGAAGGGTGGTTAGGCTATGCTGTCAGGATTTTATACCGCATCATCAGGTATGCTAGTACAGCAAAGAAACTTAAATATAATTTCAAATAACCTTGTAAATTCACAGACAACAGGTTATAAAAGTGAGCGTCTGATTACAACAACCTTTGACCATGAATTTTTGACAAGAATAGAGAAAAATAATAATGAGAGAATAGGTTCAGGTTCACCAGTAAGCCTTGTTGATGATGTTATTACAAATTTTAATGGCAGTTCACTTGATGAAACAGAAAGACCACTTGATATGGCAATAGTAGGTGAAGGCTTTTTTAATATACAAGGTGAAGAAAGACAATATATGACACGAAATGGAAACTTTAATATTGATCAGGAAGGGTATCTTGTATTAGATGGTGTTGGACGAGTATTAGGACAAAATGGTGCAATTAATTTGAATGGTTCTTCTGATTTTACAGTTAGCAGTAATGGCAGCATATTTGATACAAATGGGCAGTATGTGGACAGATTATTGATAACAATGCCTGCTGAAGGTGCAAATATGACAAAATACAATAATGGTCTTTACTCAGCAACAGGTGTCGTGGAATTGAATAATGCTACAGTATATCAGAATGTTCTTGAGCGTTCGAATACAGATATGAATTTAGAATATACAAGACTTATTGAGGCACAGAGGGCATTTTCATCATGCAGTGCAGCATTGCGTATAATTGACCAGATGAATGCAAAGGCCGCAACATTAGCAAGTATAGGATAAGGAGTTAGGATAATGAATATTGCGTTTTATTCAGGTGCATCAGGCTTAAGGGCATATCAACAAGGTATTGATATAATTGCAAATAATGTAGCCAATGTAAATACATATGGTTATAAGGCTGATAAAGCATCATTTAATAACTTGATTAAATCCACTATGGATATAAATAAGAACCGTACACTTAATGAGGGGGAAAGGGTTCTTACAGGACATGGAGTTAAACTCAGTTCACAGGATTTGCTTTATAATCAAGGACAACTTCATAACACAGGTTATGAATTGGATTTTGCTATTGCAGGTGACGGATTATTTGCAGTTGAACGCGATGGACGAATTGAATATACAAGAAATGGTGCATTTAATATAAGTGTTGAAGACGATGAAAATTATCTTGTTACTGCTGATGGAGGATATGTACTTGATTCAAATCAGCAAAGAATAACAATAATATATAATGAAGAAACAAATCAAATTGACAGTGGAGCAATAGCAGAGGAATTAGGTATTTTCACATTTGATAACCCATATGGCTTGCAAAAAATTGATAACACTAGCTTTTTGCCAACAGATATTTCTGGCGAGCCACGACTTGCAGCTGATGGCGAAAATAAAATTTATACAACATCATTGGAGCGTTCAAATACCAATATTGCAGAAGAAATGGCAGATTTGATTTTAACACAAAAGGCATACCAATTCAGTGCAAGAGTTGTTACAACTGCAGATGAGATTGAACAGATAGTGAATAATTTGCGAGGATAATGCAACCATAAAAGTAGTGGGGAGGGGGATTAATTATGGCTGATATGCTTAAGGTAACCACACCATTAATAAACAGGGGGCAAATTAATCCTACAAAACAAGTTCCGGAACCTGATGCCCCACCATTTAATTTAATAGATGTAACTAAGGTTACACAAACAAATAATATAGCCTCAGAACTGATGCAAAATTATAGAGGCATGATTGATAAGGATGGAAAGCCGACCATTCTTATGAATTTGCTTAAGGATCCTGCTGTTACAGTTAGTTTTTTAAAGAATATTTATATGCTTGAGGAGATTATTCAGCTTCTTCCTATGAATAATAAAGCATTTACTGAGGAAATTCAAAAGATGTTTGGATTATTGCTGATAAATCCTGATGATATAGCATCGGAAATGATGAAGCAGGAGAATCAGGCTACTTCATTTAAAGGGGAGTTATTTGATTTTTTACGAGAGGTTATAAGAAAAAATCCTGATAATGATACAAAGTTAAGTGTTGCGACATTACTTAAATCCATTAATCATGAGTTAAATAGAAGAGATATTTTGGATTCAATCGGAAATAATTTAAACTTTTTAGGTGAAAGTTTAAGTGCAAGCAAGGTTTTATCAAGTAAAATATTGCAATTAGCAGAAAAATTCAGAGCTAAAGATGCGAGAGAAAACTTTAATGAATTAAAAAAAGAAGTCGCATTGGTTATAAATGATATTGAAGATAGTATTCTGTATAATGCAAAAATTGAAAAGCTAGTGTCGATAACAGAATACAATCTTTCAAGATTTAATAATAATAAGGAATTCCTGCAGCAAGCTGTAAGGAACCTGTTAATTATGCTGGATGGAAACCAAGCAAAAAATGAGCTTGTAAATCTAGTAAATTCATTTATGCGTGATATTAATAGTAAAGAATTAAACACATTAAATAATTCTAAAACTATGGATATTCTTGCCGAAATTATAAATAAACAAAGTGAAAATGAAGAAATTAGAATGCTTAATTCAGAAAATATTGAAAAAATTGTTCATAGTTTGTTATCATCACCATGTAATTTCACACCACTTTTACATTTTATTATTCCTGTTAATTACTTTGGCTTAAAATCTTTTGCGGAAATATGGATAGACCCAGATGGAAAATCTGATGAGCATACAAAAGATTCAAATAACATTCAATGTATACATATGCTTATAATTTTTGACATTGAGGGAATAGGGCGATTCGAAACAGAGTTTTTCGTTGAAGATAAAAAAATAGACCTTAAATTATATTGTCCAGCAAATTATGTAGAAACATTTTCAAAAGTTAAAGATGATTTTGCGAACTGCATTTCTTTTTCCGAATATTATTTTGAAAATATAACAGTAGATAAGTTGGAAAAAACTCGTTCTCTTTTGGAGGTGTTTAAAACTTTACCATATAAAAGGACTGGTATAGATGTCAAAATCTAAAAATAATAAAAATAAAAGCAAGGCAGTCGCGTTAAAATATAATAGTGAGGTAGATAATGCACCAGTTGTTATAGCCTCAGGATATGGTTCAATTGCTGATAAAATAATAGATATAGCAGAGAATAACGGGATACCTGTTTTTAGAGATGACAGTGTTGCCTCACTTTTATGTATGCTTGAGGTAGGAAATAGCATACCACCGGAATTGTATGAGGTAATAGCTGCGGTTTACTGCCAATTGTTAAAGACATCTTCTGAAATAAAAAATAGTGGCGTAAATAAAGATGACCCAAAAGAAAGGCTGAATTTAATTAGAAATAATCGTAGGGAGACACGCTCCAACAAAAAGGATGATTAGTATATTAAACGACATTATATAAGGGGGTTATTGGTTATGTTACCTATATCTTATGAATATGAATATTCGATTTGTGAAATAAAAACGAAAGAAAATGTACTGCTTGCCGTTGGTATGATAAAAGAGATAGGTGAGGACTATATCAAAATTTCAGAAAAAAACAATAACTCATTACAACTAGTTAGATGTGGAACTGAAGTTAAAATAAATATTATTAATAGTAAGCATGGTTTCAGAGCGTTGTCAGGAGAAGTTTTTACCTCAACAAGTAAAGAAATGAAAATTGTAAATGTATTAAAACTTGCTGACCATGATAGAAGAAATTTTTTTAGGGTGGATATGGAGCTGGATGCATTTATTTTTTTAAATAATGATAATTCTAAAATTAAAAAAAAAATCCCAGTAGTTATCAGAGATATGAGCTTATGTGGATTAAGAATAGAGGTAAATTGTGACATAGATATAGATTCTACCATAATGGTTGAATTGATACTTAAGGAAAAAAAATTATGCTACACATGTAAGATAGTTAGACTTATCAATCGTGATGAGAAGCATTTGAGTCAATATGGATGTGAATTTATATTCAATAAATATGATGATAGGGATTCACTATGGTCATATTTATTCAAAAAGCAAAGTGAACAGCTTCGCCAAAAAAGGCAGGTTAAAATCTAAAAAGCAAGGAATGATAGATCTTCATGGCTAATAATAAAGAAAAGGGTATTAAGGGTTTTTTTAAAAAAAGGATTGAAAATGAAACAAAAAAAGAAGACAATGAACCTGTTAATATTCAACCAGATAACACAAATGAATTACCAAGAGAAATCCAATTAGGTGAAGACAGTTCTGTATATGGATTATGGAAATGCTGGAGTGGCAACAAAGAGCATAAGTATAATCCATTAGAATATATTTTTGATGAATTATATGAATTATATGAAGCAAGTAAAACGGAGCCATCTGAAAAAGTAGAAGCTAATATAGAAGAAATACAATTACTTATAAGGGATATTATACTAAAATCAGAAGAATTGTATTGTGAAATACCTGAAAATGAAAAAGAAAAGGCCATATTAGATGAAAGCATGGAGGATTTTTCATCCAAAGAACTTGATGCTGAAATGCGCTTTAGTGATTTAAGTGCATTTGGTGGCATTAACAAACTTGATGATATAGTTGAGTTTGAAATGTTTATGGATGATGAGGACGAAGAGGAAGAGGATAAGCTGTATAATACAGCAAAAAAGGTGTTAACGGGAAACGGTGAAAATAATGATACTACCACAGATGCGTACATTTATATCAGAGTTTCTTCTGATAATATGCACGCATGGATTTTTATATTTCCACCAAGAAATGGTGGCAAGGAAATTTCAGTTGATATGCTGAAAAATGCTTTGGATGAGAAAAAAATTGTATATGGTACAGATAATAATATGATAGTCAAAATAGCTGAAAAAAAACTATACTTCAAGCTAATAAGAATAGCCAGAGGTATGGAATGTATTGATGGTAAGGATGGGGAAATTATTGATTTAGTGCCTAGAGAATCTGAGGTTAAAATTAAAGAAAGTGATGACGGAAAAATTGATTTCAAGGAATTAAACCTTATTCGCAGTATACACAAAGGTGATACGATTTGTAAGATTGTTCCTCCGGTTGAGCCTAAAAGCGGTATGGATGTGTATGGGAACGAAGTAAAAGGCTATGTAGGAAAGATGCCGCCCATACCTCGTGGTAAGAATACTCAAATTTCTGAGGATGGAACGACGCTTGAGGCATTGATTGATGGTCATATCAGCTTTGATAAAGGTGCATTTCATATCCAAAATTTATTAACTATACCGGGAGATGTAGATATATCGGTTGGCAACATAAATTTTGCTGGTGATGTAATGATTAAAGGAAAGGTTCGTGAGGGCTTTTCTGTTAAGTCTGATGGAAACATAACCATAAGAGGTAATGTTGAGGCAGGTGCAATAATTAAAGCTGGTGGAAACATTTCAATTGAACGTGGTGTAAATGGTGGTGCTAGAGGCCTCATTGAGGCTAAGGGCAGTGTAAAAATCAAGTATATAGAAAACTGCAAGGTATGTGCAGGAGAAAAGATTGAAACAGAGGTGATTATTGATTCAGAAATAGAATGTGATGATACTTTGCTTGTAACACGCGGTAAAGGGACAATAATTGGTGGTAAAATGACAGTTGGTAAGCTAATTGAAGCAAAAATCATAGGTAATGAAAAAAATAGTAGTCGAACAACTGAAATAGTTTTAGGGTGCATGCCGAACATGATAAAGCAAAGAAATTTGCTGAAGGAGAAAATAGAGGAGACAAGAAAGGGCTTAGAAAAGCTTTTGATTAATATAAGATATATAGAATCTCTTGGAGAAAATATTGATGCGACCAGGAAAATGCTATTAAATCAGTTGCGTATACAAGTTCCCCTACGACAGATGGAGAAAAAGAAGTATGACAAAATGCTTGAAAAGGCAAATAAACTTATTGATAATATAGACTTTTGTAAAATTAGGGTAGGGGTAGTTTATCCTATTACGACAATTAAAATTGGTGGAGAAACTAAAGTAATACACGAAGTAACCAAAGGCTTTAGTTTAAGCTCGGCAGATATTGTGAAGAAAAATTAAAATCTTGTACACAGTCTGTTAATATTGTTCATATTGTATATATTTTATTCATTTTCATTGTGCATGTTGCTACTATTTTTATATTAAACTATGTGAATAATTACACATTAACTTTATCGTTTAACGTGCGATTTATATAGTGTAAGCACAAAGAAAGGTGCATACAACCCCATAAAAAAAGGAACAAGGA
>JAAYPV010000058.1 GCA_012519635.1 Clostridiales bacterium | reverse complement strand
GTTGTTGTTACAGTAGTAACCATAGGTGTTGTAACTGTTGTTACTTCCCCACCAGCCTTTACAGTAGCTGTGATTGACTTAACTGTAACTAGCTGTTGGTCACTCCACCACATACCAAATACAAAGTTACCATCATATGCTATATAATCTGCTAATTCAGGATCAATATCTAATACAATTGTACCTGAATTTGAATTAATTGTCTGGTTGAAGTTATCTGACTGGAACCAGTTCTTAGATGTTTCCTTTGAGTATCCATTAGTAACTGAGAATCCATATCCGCCAACAAAATTGCCAATATTTCCAGACGCCTCAATTTCTACTGCTATGGATTTAATTTTATCTCTTGGACCAATTAAATCCTTTACCTTTACTTCTACTGTCTTTGAACCCTCAACATCTCTGTTTATCTGTTTATTAACAATAAGCTTTTTACCACTGCTTTCACCCGATGTTGTTTCTGAAGTTAGTGTTGTTGTTTCCTCTTTTGAAGTTGAAGTTGTAGTTGTTGTGGTTGTGGTTGTTGTAGTTGTGGTCACTGGAGGCTCATATGATGATTTAACGCCAACAATACTTGAGTCAACCTGTTGTCCTGCACCAAATTTTAAATATAAGCCAGCACATGCGCCAACAAATGCAGCATTGTAGTCAACAGCAACCTCATTACCAATATAGTTTGATGTTACGTCATTATGACCACCGCCTGGATCCTCAGGTCCTCCTACCAATGCTCCTACTAATACATACTTTTGTGGACTATTATCATTTGCATCAGCAGTACCTGATGATGCTCTGTGATGTGGAAATTTTACTGAATTTGAGCTATATCCTACAACAAAGCATTTATTATGATTATTATTACCTAACAAATATTCCATCTGTCCTTTTGCCCAGTTTGAATATGTATTGGAGTTATTGTATTTATCATAAATAAGTCCTACTAGCTGTAATGCTGTGTTATATCTTGCAGAACCCCATTGATCTATATGTACATAGTTAGAGCCTTGTGCACTGCTTAAGTTACTTCTTACAGCATTCCAATCACCAAGCAATGCGTTTGCACCTGCCCAAACAGAGTTCCAGCAATATGGCCATGTTGTTGTGTTTGCATAACCACCTTGTGAAACAAATCCTTGAGCATCTGATTTATATGAGCTTTCACCTGTAGCCTTATATAGCCATGCTGCTGCAAAAGCCATGTCATCTTTCCAATCCTCAGAACTGTAAAATCCGCTTACACCATCAGTAGCAACACTCTTATTATTGTTTTTTGCAAAATCATAAAGAGCCTTTGCATATTTTAAATCATCAGGGTTACCAAAGTTTATATAGTTAACTGCCAATGATGCTGCAGTCAAACCTACAATATCTGTAGCTGGATTGCTTGCAGTTGCAAAATATGCAGGCCTATCTGTTGTTTGTTTTTCTGGTGGACCCCAATATGAGTGGTCAGAATTACCTTCTCCTACCTGATAGCAGAAAGCTTTAACCCTGTCACCTTCCATCACTGTTGCTTTTCTGTAAAATTCAGCAAAGTGGTCTAGAATCACCTGTGCGTGAGCTGCCTGACCTGTTGCTGTAAATGCTTCCTTAAATTCGTAAAAGCCCCATCCAAGTGTTACTGCTGAATAAGCTCCAGGCAAACCAAATTTAACATGGTCCCCCGCATCATGGAAGCCCCCGCTTAAATCTAGTTTTCCATATGGAGTTGAAACATTTGCGTCATATGTATGACAATCATCTCTCCATTCAAGAGCACTTCTCTCCCCTACTTCTGTACCACACATATTAGAATCATAGAAGTAAAGAGAATACTGAAGTGCTTTTGCGAAATTTGCATTAGCTGCAGCATCTACTGGAGTGTTAGTAGACAGTTTCATTGGAGAAACAATTGCTGAAATTGCCATCGTTGCTCCAACCAGTGCAGCTTTAATTTTAGTTTTCTTTTTGACATGCACCATAATTTTTACCACCATTTCTTAATAATATTTCACATAGTAATTGTATTATACTATTAATACCTTTTATGATTATTATCATATTATGAACTAAATATTAATAAATTGTAAATTGTGCGTATTATTTATTATATTACATAACAATAAGTTTCTAAAATTATTAATTATATATAATTACATTATTTTACAAATACATTTAAATAAAATAGCTACAGATAGATATAAACTACATATAAATGTAATATTTTTCTATCTGCAGCTGCCTTTTACGCATATATTATGGTAGCACATTTGCCGGTACCACAGCATTTTTATCTACCTCTAATGCAACACTGTGTTTACCTAACGACCATACTTTTTTATAGTTCGGAATTATTATTGATGCATCCATACTGAATGAGTCACTCTGTATTTTTTCATCCATAAGGTCTATTTCAACCACGACATCCCTGTCGGTAATATTCATAATATCCTCCTCAGGGCCAATAATATCAAACGTTAAGGAATTTGTCAGAATATTAAACTTGCTACTGCTTGGTGCATTTATGATCTTAAACTCACTGCTGTTCACTGTTATTGTTCTCTTAGCTAGATTTTCATTCATCAGTTTTGCTGTAACCATTGTTGTATTCGATAAATTCTGATAGTTCGACGGCAACTTAATTTCAAATGTAAAGGATTTTATTAAATCAATTTCCCTTAAATTAATATATCCTATATTTAAACTCTTTTGGTCCAGTAATGAACCCTTTGGTGCAGCAACAGTTATAGTTTCAGGAGTTAACTGAAATTTCAGTACACTTGAGTCAAAATAGCTTGGTACATTCTGGAGTGTATAGTTAAGCTTTAACTCCTTTTTCATATATACAGGAATATCTACGGTAAATTCAACTGTTTCCATATTAAAAAATGTTCTATCTACAGGTCCACCCGTTTTATTATATAGCTTAATTTCCGATGTTCTTAATGTATGTGAATTATCCAGAGTTAACCTGTTCTCTGCTAACACAACACATTTATCTATCTTATCCAATTGGGATTTTGGACCTGTTATTTTCATAGTCTCTGGCGTACAGGTCAATGCACCTTTATATAGTCCTTCCTCAATTGTCACATTCGGTGCCTGTGCCTCTACTACAAATTCTCTAGTTTCATAAACATCAAAAACAACGGAAACCTTCTCAGGAAAAATTGACTTTACCTCAAAATTAATTCCCTCTTTGCTTGTTACATTAATATCCAATTTATACTCGCCAGGATTTACAACATTCTCAACAACTACCATAGCGTTTATGTCAGACGCCTTAAGATTACCTACTTGCGACCTATTTCCCTGAATTTGAACATTTACCTTTTCCACATCATGTGAAACAACCTCTAGATTATTTTCAGCTGCTGTTGTTCCAGTTAAATCTATTGTAATTGGCACATCTCTTATCATTTTAGGTGTTTCAGGATATATTTTTATTGACACAATAAACCACAAAAGTATAGCAATAATCAGCGAGTAAATTACTATTGTACCATCGTGCCTTATAGATCTTTTAAAGCTCTTCCTCAATATCTTGAATATTTTCATTAGTTTTACCTCTTCTTTTTACTGCTTTCTTAAGAGATTTCAATCTGTTTTTTCTGTTCTTCTTCCTATTTATAATTTCCTTCTGCTTTGAAAGTACCTTTGAGTATAATATTTCCTTTAACTCATCCACAGTCAGTCCTCTTTTTAATTCCCCGTTATCAGCTACTGATATAATTCCCGTTTCTTCAGATACAACAACTACTATTGCATCAGAATTTTCACTCATTCCAATAGCTGCACGATGCCTTGAGCCAAGCTGTTTGTTTATCAACTCCTCCTTCTGAGGCTTAGGAAGATAACAAGCAGCTGCAAGAACTATACCATCCCTTATAATAACTGCACCATCATGTAGTGGTGTTTTAGGGTAAAAAATATTGCCAAATAGCTCCTTGCTAGGTTCTGCATTTATTTTTGTGCCCGTGTCAATCTGTTCCCCTAATTTGGTCTGACGCTCAATTACAAATAAAGCTCCTGTTGTAGTTAAGGAAAGCTCTTCACAGGATTCACAAATTGCATCCACTGCAACAGACCATTTTTTTATTATTTCATCACTTTTTTCAGAGAATCCGATAAACGAAACATTAGCCCGTCCTACTTTTTCAAGCATACGCCTTAATTCCGGTTGGAACATTATCAATACTGCAAGCAAACCGATATCCAATGTGTTTTTAAGTAAAAATGTCATAACCTTGAAACCAATTTCCTTACTTACTATATAAATTATAATGAACAGGATTATACCCTTCATTAGCTGACCCGCTCTTGTTTCACGAATCAGTTTTATTCCTTTATAAATCAGATAGGTAATCAAAATTATGTCTATTATATCTATTATCGTCATCGATTTAATAACATTCCAGATTGAATTACCGAAATCATACAAAAAATACAGCATAATTCACATCCTAATAAGTATTAACCAAATTTTTCCTTCTCTCATATTAAGCAACTTATTACTCTTTATACAAAAAATCTACTTATATCACTTTATATGTAATCGGGCAGTTTATGCCCGATACTTAATTAATTTCTTTACCACTTCTATTATAATTGTATCATAAATACAAATTAATTCAATACTTTTTTATATATTTTTATTAATTTTTTTGATAACAGAAGTAATTCTCATAATATCATTTTCTGTGTTAAATACGGATGGTGCCAGTCTTACCGTACCATATTCTGTTCCAAGACTCTGATGTGCCAATGCTGCACAATGGAATCCTGACCTTAAACAGAATCCATGCTTATTTAAACATGCTGCAACTTCCTCCGGCATCATTCCATCTACATTGAATGATACAATAGGTACATAATTTACACCGGGACTTCTATATATCCTTATTCCTACTTCATTCGATAAGTTTGATATAAATTTGCTACAAAGCATACTTTCATGCCTAAATATCTTTTCAAGGGTTATACTATTAATAAATTCTATTCCAGCCTTTATTGATGCTGCTCCTACTATGTTGATTGTGCCACATTCTAAGCTATCTGGAAGAAAATTAGGCTGCTCAAGGCTTAAAGATGCACTTCCTGAACCACCTTGCATAATTGGTGATATCTCATACTTTCCATCACTTATCAGCAGACCTGTTCCTGTTGTTCCATATAACCCCTTATGACCAGCTGTGCATAGTATATTTATTCCATCCGACAGCTTAATTGGGATTACTCCACAAACCTGTGCTCCATCAGCTATAAAGCATATATTCCTTGCCTTGCATATTTCACCTATTTCTTTATAAGGCAGAATTTGACCAGTAACATTACTTGCTATCGTGCAGGCAATTACTTTTGTTTCATTAGTAATTAAATCCTTAAATGATTGTAATGTTCTCTCATCATCATCATATACCTTTGCAACACTGTATTTAACTCTTCCTGTTTTGCTTAGTGCTACAACAGGTCGTGAAACTGAATTATGTTCAAGCGAACTAATTATAATATGACCGCTATTGCCAACTACTCCCTTTATCGCCAGATTAAGTGCGTGTGTGCAATTATAGGTAAAGACCACATTCTCCAATTCTGCTCCAAAAAAATCGGCAACAGTCTGTCGTGCATCATATACCATCGCAGATGTTAACAAAGCTAGGCTATGTCCACCTCTACCAACATTTCCTCCATACTTTGTAAGAGCTTCTATTACAGCTGTTTTCACTCCTATAGGCTTTGGAAAGCTTGTAGCAGCATTATCAAAATTTACTATAGCAGGCTTATTATACCTTCTACTAGAACCTGTACGAGAGCTGCACGCATTTGAGTTGAATATCCTCATAATGTCACCTAACTTTCCATGCCATCAATTAATATATGATTATCTAATAGTATTTTCTTGACTATGTCAGCATCTTCATTTACATAAATATTATAAGTGCAACTTTTCGTTAAAGAACCTGATATCCTTTGTATATCACAAGTATATCCTTTAGAAGTAAGAAGTTTTTGTGCTTTCATTGCATATGTCACCGACGGCATAGCTATTGCACCACTTTTACGATTATTCATATCATCCCCTCCATTTACTAAGGTATGATATATTGTATGCGTTTGCGACATATATCTCCACAAAAAATGGAAGATAATTATTTCTGATTCAGCAAGCATATGCAATGTGCAACGATACCAAGCTTTTCACCTGTAAAACCTAGTCCCTCCTCCGTAGTTGCTTTTATACTGATATTAGATACATCTGTTTTACATGCCTTTGCTATATTCTCCCTCATACTATCAATATATGCAGAAAGCTTTGGCGATTGAGCCACTATAACAGAATCAATATTGCCAATCTTATACCCCATCTCATCAATTTTTTCATATACCTTTTCCAATAGCTTTATACTGTCTGCACCCTTAAACTGATCATCATCGTCAGGGAAATGCTTTCCAATATCTCCTAGAGCCAACGCCCCCAATAACGCATCCATCACTGAATGAGTAAGAACATCCGCATCAGAATGGCCCTCAAGCCCTTTTTTATAAGGTATTTCAACTCCTCCTAAAATTAATTTCCTGTTCTTAACAAGCCTGTGAACATCATAGCCCTTTCCAATTCGCATATTGTCCTCCTGTTTATCCAGAATAGCACCTGCAATTTTTATATCCTCAGGTGTTGTTATTTTTATATTTTTATAGTCTCCGACTGTCATGTAAATTTTTGCACCTATGGATTCAGCAAGCTGACAATCATCTGTAAAATCCAATCTATTCGCTATTGCAAATTCCACAGCTTCAAAATATAATCTCCTTTTAAAAACTTGTGGTGTTTGTGTTATAAATAATTTCGGTCTGTATGGAGTATCCACCACAAGTCCATCATCAACTACTTTTATCGTATCCTTAACAGGAACTCCAAGTACTGCACCACCAAATACCCTTGCGTCCTTTATTGTTTTCTCTATATCCTCTGGCTCAACAAGTGGTCTTGCACCATCATGAATAGCTATCATAGTGGTATCCTTGTCTATCAGCTTCAATCCATTAATTACACTCTGCTGCCTTGTTTCTCCTCCAACAGCAATATGAGTCAGCTTTGTTATTCCAAGCCGCTTAGCAGTATCCATTACAGTTGGTATAAGACATTCTTTTGTTACAACCACAATATCCTTTATGCTTTTACATCTTTCATATGCAAGCATAGACATTCCCATTACATTTGTATTTCCAAGCCTTAAAAGCATTTTATCCTGACCATTCATACGGCTGGAATTCCCAGCACAAACTATAATTGCCGACACATCCATATTAATATCCATTACCTCCACAAAATAATAGAAATGGCGCGATAGAACAGATTACATCCGCCCAATCTACGCCACCACTTTATTAATTTTACAGCTAATTATTCTGCCTGAGCTGTATCAACCTCTGCAGTTACTTCTACTGCTTCTTCAGTAACTTCCTCTACAGCCTCAGACTCTTCCTCAAGCAATGCACGCATGGAAATACTAATGCGTTTCTTATCCATATCTATTTCAAGTATCTTTACATCTACTTCCTGGCCAATAGAAAGAATTTCATTAATATTGTCAACCCTGCGATTAGCAATCTGAGAAATGTGAATTAGACCATCAACACCCTCAATAATCTGTGCAAATGCTCCAAAAGGTGTAATTGACACGATAGTTGCCTTTATAACATCTCCAACATTAAACTGAGCCTTGAATTTTTCCCATGGATTATCTTCAATTTTCTTATAACCCAATGAAACTCTGTTTGTATCCTTGTCAAGTTCTTTTATGAACACCTCAACAACATCGCCCAGCTGTACAACATCGGTTGGGTGCTTAATTCTTCCCCATGACAACTCAGAAATGTGAATCATTCCATCAACGCCGCCTAAATCAACAAACACTCCATAATTTGTGATAGACTTAACTTCACCTTTATAAACCTTACCAACCTCAGCTGTTTCCCAAAATTTAGACTTAGCTTCTTCTCTTTTAGCTCTTAAAACTGCACTGATAGAACCTACTGCTCTACGACGCTGCTCATTAACCTCAATGATTGTAAACTCAACTTTTTTCTTTAACAATGTTTCAAGCTTAGAATTCTTGCCAAGTCCTGTTTGTGATGCGGGAATAAATACTCTTACACCATTATGAGACGCCAATACACCACCCTTGACTACATTCTGAACAATACCATCAACAACAGAATTTTCTTCCTTTGCCTTTATAATCTGCTCAAAGCCAAGTGTTTCATCAATCTTCTTCTTTGAAAGAGTAACAATTCCATCTTGATCGTTAATCTTAGTTACAATCAATTCAACTTCATCGCCAACGCTCAGGATATCGCTTGGAGTTTTCGTTGGATCATCAGTTAATTCTGAAAGAGGTACATATCCTGTATGTTTTGTACCCACATCAACAATAGCTTCACTATTATTAACAGAAACAACGTAAGCCTTTACCCTTTCCCCTATATGTATTTTTTTGAAAGACTGTGCAAGAGCCTCCTCAAAATTAATGTCCTCGTCGAAATTATTTAAAATTTCAGTCATTTTTGTTTGTACCTCCTTAATTATATAAGCCGGTGTAGATGCGCCGGCGGTAATGCCAATTTTTTTAGCATTAGTAAGGTTCAAAGCGAAAAGCTCATCAGAATTCTCAATATGATAAGTACTATTACAATGTTCCTTGCAGACATCATAAAGCTTTATTGTATTTGAGCTATGCTTTCCACCAATTACAATCATTATATCAGAGCTCTTGGATAACTCCACTGCCTCTTCCTGTCTACATGAGGTTGCATTACAAATAGTATCATATATTATTATATTAGAATTATTCTTAGGTAAAGCTTTCAGACACTCTTCCCATAATATAATATTATACGTTGTTTGCGCAACAATTGCAACCTTTTTTTCCAAAAAGTCTGAATTTTTTAAAAAGATTTCTTTTAACTCATCAGAATTCTTAAAAACGATGCAATTATTATCACCATGTCCAGTAATTCCAACCACCTCAGGATGCTCAGAATCACCTGCTATTAATATTATATATCCTTCTTGTGTTTTATCTTTTACAATTTTGTGAATTCTTGCAACAAATGGACAAGTTGCATCAATATATTTATTTCCGTTTTGCTCTAACTTGTCATATATTGACTGTCCGACCCCATGCGAGCGAATTATAACCCTTTCATCGGACTCATACTCCGATACATCCTCAATTATTCTTACTCCCTTTTCCTGCAAATCATTAACCACCTGTTTATTATGAATAATCGGTCCAAGGGTTACACATTTTTCGCCCTTTTGTATCTCATTATAAACAAGCCTGACTGCTCTGTCAACCCCAAAACAAAATCCAGCAGTCTTAGCTACTTTTATTTCAACCATAAAACTATCCTTTTTATTATATGTAAATTATCTGTAATCAACAAGTTCTGTAATTGATTCCATCACCATATTTTTCAATTTTTTCAGTTCTGATGGCACAAGTTTATCACCTATCTGTAACTGAGATGCACTTATCGGCTTGCCATATTTAACAACAACCTTTTTTCGAAACTTTAATTTACCCTCAAAAACTATTGCAACAGGTATAACATCCACATTTGCTTTTGCTGCAATTAATGCAACACCTGTTTTACCTCTGCCAACCCTTCCATCCTTAGAGCGTGTTCCCTCAGGAAAGATTACAAGATTTCTACCCTTATTAAGTCTCGCTATTGCCTCATCTATTACTTTCATATCGCCACTTCCTCTTACAACGGGAAATGCGCCCATAAACCTTATGAGTGCAGAAAAAAACGGATTTTTAAAAAGCTCCTCTTTAGCCATATAGGCAAATCTTTTTCTTACTGGTAAAGATATCAGAACAGGATCAGCATAGCTTCTGTGGTTTGATGCATATATTCTTCCACCCTCTTTGGGAATGTTCTCAACACCCTCATAGGATAGATTATATACAATCTTATAAATCAGCAGTACAATATATCTTGCAATCGTATACATATCTTCTCTCCATTAATATTATTTATAAACCTTAACCATCTGCATATACTCCACCTTGCTAAATCCCAGACGCTCATAAAGCTTGACTGCTCTTTCATTGTCCTCTCTTACCTCAAGCCTTATCTTCTTTACATCTCTTCCCATATTGTTTTCTATATACTTAAAGAACTCCTTACCCAGTCCTCTAGAACGGTATTCAGGCTGTATATAAATCTCCTCAATCCATACAATCATACCGCCAGATTCATTAGAGTAGGTGTTTGCTGTCAAAGCGTAACCAACCGCTTTACCGTCCAGTTCAAACAAGTATCCGTTTGCATATACCCTTGAGTTGATAATTTCATCAAAGGTTCTATCAAAATTTTCATTAGGTATTTTATTCAAAACACCATCAGAATCATAAAATTCTTTCATTAATCGTATAAAGCTTTCTCTATCACTTTCAAAAACCTCTTTAATCATTACTACTCTCCTATTTTACTGATTCGGTAATTTTTTAACCAATTCTACCACTTTATTTATAGAATCTTCAAGACTCAAATCTGTTGTATCAAGTAAAATAGCATCATCAGCCTGTTTCAATGGGGCAACAGCCCTGTTACTATCATTATAATCCCTAATTTTAATATCTGCAAGTATTTTTTCATATGTGGGCGAATTTTCTTTATCCTTAAGCTCATTATAACGCCTTCTTGCCCTCTCCTCAGGAGTGGCTGTAAGAAAAATTTTTAAATCAGCATTCGGCAGAACAACAGTTCCAATATCCCTGCCATCCATAATTACATCATTTTCCCTTGCAATCTTCCTTTGCAGCTCAAATAAAAACTCCCTTACCTTTGGAATTGCTGAAACAGCTGATGAGCCCATCGATACCTCAGGCGTTCTTATCTTATCGGAAACATCCTCATCATTCACAAATACTCGCTGTTCACCATCAATAAATTTCAGCTCAACAGCAATTTTACTCAAAAATGGCTCAACATCACTTTCAAGTGATGGGTCCTTTCCTTTTTTTAAAACATAATATGCGATTGCTCTATATAATGCACCTGTATCTACATATATAAAGCCCAGCTTCTTTGATATACCCTTTGCTATCGTACTTTTTCCAGCTCCAGCTGGTCCATCAATTGCAATATTAATTTTCTTTTTATCCATAAATCATTTCTTCTCCTATATATTAAGTCCTGCACAATACCCAGTTGAGAAAGCTATCTGCAAATTAAATCCACCTGTATAACCATCAACATCTATAACCTCTCCAGCAAAAAACAATCCCTTTACAAGCTTGGACTCCATAGTTTTAGGATTTATCTCCTTTACAGATACTCCGCCACTTGTTACAATAGCCTCCTCAATAGGACGAAAACCCGTTACCGTTATCGGAAATGCCTTTAATAGCTTTACAAGATTTTTTCTTTGCTCTTTGGTTATACTATTTACCTTTAAATCAAAAGGAATCCCGGATAATCCCACAACCACTGGTATCATTTTATTCGGCAATAATTTACCTAAAGAGTTAATAAAACTCTTATTTATATTATCAGCAAAATCACGCTGTATTCGCAAGTCCAGCTTCTCTTCGCTGAGTGATGGCTTTAAATCAATAAAAATTTTATATCTACCTCGCTCCATATTTCGTATATGTGAGCTTGCGCTCAAAACTAATGGTCCGGATATTCCAAAATGCGTAAAAAGCATTTCGCCCATTTCGCTATATATCTTCTTTTTTTCATCATATAAGTTAAGCGTGACATTCTTAAGTGACAAACCCATCATATCTGAACAATATTTTTCCTCAGCAACAATAGGCACTAATGAAGGCTTAAGCGGTGTAACAGTATGCCCAGCACTAATTGCAAGAGTATAGCCATCACCTGTTGAGCCTGTTGCAGGATATGATTTTCCACCTGTTGCTATCAAAACAGATTCGGCAAAATATTCCTCATCATTACATTTAACTCCCTTGCATACTCCATCCTCCAAAATAAGTGCTGTAACCTTATTTGCAACCAGCTTAACTCCATATTCCTTAATGCATTTCTCCAATGCCACTACAATATCCTTTGCTTTATCGCTTTGCGGAAATACTCTATTCCCTCGTTCAGTTTTAAGCGGCACACCTTCATTTTCAAAAAAATCCATTACATCCTGTGGTGAAAACTGTGAAAAGGCACTATATAGGAATCTTGGATTACAAGGAATGTTTTGCATAAGTTCCTCTTGCGTACAATTATTTGTAATATTGCACCTACCCTTACCTGTTATCAGCAGCTTTTTCCCCAGCCTGCCGTTTTTCTCAAAAATAGCTACTATACGACCTTGTTTAGCAGCTGTAATTGCGGCAATACAACCTGCTGCACCACCACCGATTATTATAACATCATATTGCATATTTACTCCCATAGGCTGTTTTGCAGCTTTATTATTTCCTCTTTATTTTTCTGAGTTTGCTCTTTGTCTATTATATACTTTCCATCAACAAAAATAAGTACATCACTTTCCTTTGCATCGGGGGGGAGATTTTTTTTCTCTAGCTTAATATGCTTATTTCCATCTTCAACAATGGCATAATCTCCCTCAAACCTATCAATAACTAACATTAAACCCCTCCACTATTCATATCGAACATTCAAATTTTCACCATCGGAAATAAACACAATTGTCCCTTGCTGGTCAGTCCTATATATATTATCGGTATATTCAAGTAAATTATCAATAGTTTCCTTATGCGGATGATTGTACGAATTATCACCACACATTATCACTGCATAATCAGGCCTCACTACCTCTAAAAACTTTTTCTTAGAGGATGTATTACTTCCATGATGACCAACCTTGAGAACATCAACGCCTGTAAGCAGTCCTTTTTTCAACATTTCTTTTTCGGATTCTGATTCAGCATCACCTGTAAATAAAAACTTATTTTCACCATGTGTTAAAAGTGCTACCACTGAATAATTATTCAAATCCTTATATTCTGAATTTGGAGCAAGCACTTCAAGACTTGCTTCACCTAAATTATACACATCTCCAACCCTTGCTGGCGTTAGCTTTAAGCCTTCATTCTGCACTGTCTGCAAGAATACCTTGTAGGTTTTAGTCGTAGGTGTCATTTCCTCCGAAACCTTCGGAACAATCACTTTTCCTATTTCAAAGCTTTCAAGCACTATCGATATTCCTCCCATATGGTCGGAATGAGGATGTGACACAATTACATAATCAAGCCTTTTTATTCCCTGTGAATTTAGATAAGACACTACCGTATCAGCATTTTCAGCCTCACCTGCATCAATTAGAGCTGTTTCTCCATTACTTATAATTAATGAGCAATCACCCTGTCCGACATTGATAAAATGAACACTTAAATCTCCGTCAACAACAACTCCATTATTGAGTCCAAAAACACTAATTAATTTTTCATATGTGAAAATACCAAAGTAATCAGTTATTGCAAGTGTTGCTACAACAAGCAAACAAATACATACTATTATCGCACTTAATCTACCTTTTATCTTTTTCGTCTGCGTTTTTGTTCTACTCTTTGCCATTCGCCTTTCCTTTCACTTCTATAACCAGATGTATGCTTTGAATTTTTATTAACCTTGCTTTTAGTGACTTTTCCACCATTGGAATTGTCTGTAACTATACATTTTTCAGTATTTCCAATTAAATCATGCCTGTTTGCACGCCTCAATGCCTCTATCACAAGTTCTCTGTTCTGTGGCTTGAAATACTGTAACAACGCTCTCTGCATTGCCTTTTCATGAGATGTTTTCGGCACATACACCTTCTCCATTGTATATGGGTCAAGCTCTGTATAAAACATACAAGTTGAAATTGTTCCAGGGGTTGGATAAAAGTCCTGTACCTGTTCAGGACGAATATTATTTTCCTTTAAAAACAAAGCTAACTCAATTGCCTCTCGCAAAGTGCTTCCTGGATGTGATGACATAAGGTATGGAACAAGATATTGCTCTTTATTAATCCCCTTTGTAATAGAGTAAAACTTCTCCTGAAAGCGCTTATATCCCTCAATATGCGGCTTACCCATCTTATCCAGCACAACTGCTGAACAATGCTCAGGTGCAACCTTCAGCTGTCCGCTGACATGATGCTTAATAAGCTCACGCATAAATTCATCATTTTCATCCTCTATCAAATAATCATAGCGTATTCCTGAACGAATGAAAACACGCTTTACACCCTTTATTTTCCTTAATCTTCTTAATATTCGAAGATATTCCGTATGGTCAACCTCCAAAGCCTTGCAAGGAAAGGGTGCCAAACACTTCTTTCCTTTACACAATCCCTTTTCAAGCTGTTTCTGACAGGATGGCTGCCTGAAATTCGCAGTTGGACCGCCTACATCATGGATATAACCTTTAAAATCAGGCATTTGCATAATCCTTTCAGCTTCTTCAAAAATTGATTCCTCACTTCTACACGAAATACGCCTGCCTTGATGCAGTGCTATTGAGCAAAAATTACAGTGCCCAAAACAGCCCCTGTTATGAGTTATCGAAAACTTTACCTCCTCAATTCCAGGAACTCCTCCCTCTGACTCATAACATGGGTGATATGTTCGCTTATACGGCAAGCTATAAACAAAATCAAGCTCTTCCTGTGTAAGACTTTTTGCGGGAGGATTCTGAACCAGCATCTGCTTGCCATGCCTCTGTATCACAGTCCTTCCATAAACCTCATCCTGCTGGTCATATTGTATTCTGCATGCCCTTGCATAGGCTTCTTTATTTACAGAAACCTGTTCAAAGCTTGGACATTCAGCTGAACCTATGGGAGTATTTACAGGCTGTGTAAGATAACAGGTTCCTCTAATATCAGTTAATGCTTTAATATCCTCACCATTTTTAAGTCTGTTTGCTACCTCAATGATTTGATTTTCACTCATGCCATACAAAAGCAAATCAGCTTTACTTTCCACTAAAACGGAAGGCTTTACAACATCGTCCCAATAATCATAATGTGCAAAACGCCTTAACGACGCCTCAAGCCCACCTATTATTATAGGGATACCTCCAAATATTTCCCTTAGCTTTTGACAATATACAATCACTGCCCTATCAGGACGCTTTCCGGCCTTTCCACCAGCAGTATAAGCGTCATCAGAACGCTTGCGTTTTGCAACTGTATAATGTGCCACCATTGAATCTATGTTGCCGGATGTAACTAAAAATGCGTATTTAGGCACACCTAAAGCCTTAAAGTCCTTATCACTTTTCCAGTTAGGCTGTGAAATAATTCCGACACTGAATCCCTTTGCCTCAAGTAATCGTGAAATTATTGCAATTCCAAAGCTTGGATGGTCAACATATGCATCACCAGTTACCAATATAAAATCCAATTGCTCAATCCCCATCTCATGCATATCCTGCCTTGATATAGGTAAAAATCCATCCATTACAGCACCACTTTCAACATACTTATTAAATATTACCTCTCATCTTTCTTTCTGCCCATTGCTGCTTGCTCAAAAGCACCTTTCTAGGCTTTGCACCCTCTGATTCTCCAACAATGCCCATGCCCTCAATCTCATCCATAATTCTTGCAGCCCTCGCATACCCCAATTTCAATCGTCGCTGCAGCATTGAGGTGGACGCTTGTCCTGCCTCTACTATTATTTCAATTGCCTTCTCTATTATTTCATCATCACCATCTGTACCACTTATTTCAGGGGATTCCTTTTCATCAGGTATCACTGGTGTATTCTTTTCAATTTCATCTAAAATTTCATCGCTGTAATCAGGCTGGCTTTCCTTCTTTATAAATTCAACAACGGATTCAATTTCTTTTGTAGAACAGAAACACCCCTGTACCCTTACTGGTTTTGGCATACCAGATGGAAAGTAAAGCATATCACCATGTCCTAATAATTTTTCAGCTCCACCCATATCTAAAATTGTTCTAGAGTCAGTTTGCGACATAACAGATAAAGCAATTCTGCTTGGAATATTAGCCTTAATCAAACCTGTGATTACATTTACAGTAGGACGCTGTGTTGCAATAATTAAATGCATACCTGCCGCTCTTGCCATCTGTGCAAGACGACAGATTGCGTCCTCAACCTCTTTTGATGCTGCCATCATAAGGTCTGCAAGCTCATCAATTGCAATTACAATTTTAGGAATCGGAGTAATGTCCTCTCTTTCTGCCGCCAATTCATTATAGCCAGTAATATCCCTAACATTATTATCTGCAAAAAGCTGGTACCTCTTAAGCATTTCCTGAACAGCCCAATTCAACGCACCAGCTGCTTTTCTAGGGTCTGTAACTACTGGAATAAGCAAATGCGGAATCCCATCATAAACCTTAAATTCAACTATCTTAGGGTCAATGAGGACAAGCCTTACCTCATCAGGTGATGCATTATAAAGTATACTCATAATTATTGAGTTAGTGCAAACTGATTTACCTGAACCAGTGGCTCCAGCGATTATTACATGAGGCATTTTTGCAACATCTCCAAGTACAACATTACCCGCAATATCTTTTCCAAGACAAAATGTGAGCTTGCTCTTTGATGTCTTAAACTCTTTACTTTCAAGAATTTCACGCAATGTAACAAGGTCCTTCTTCTCATTCGGTACCTCTATACCAACAGCTGGTTTTCCAGGAATAGGTGCTTCAATTCGCACGCCCGCAGCTGCAAGATTTAATGCAATATCATCAGCTAAACCTGTAATCCTTGAAATCTTTACTCCTGCAGATGGCTGTACCTCATATCTTGTAACTGTCGGTCCCCTATGTATCCCTACAATCCTCGTCTGTACGCCAAAGCTTTTAAGTGTATCAACAAGTATATCAGCCTTTTGCTTCATCTCAATGGTCGAATTAACATCAACCTCTGTATTTGTACCTTGCTTTAACAAAGAAATCGGAGGGAATTTATATGGGCTTTCAACTTGAGCTTTAGCTACAGATTCATCCTGTGTATAGGCTTCTGTTTTTTTCTTTTTGATTGAGTCCTCCATAGCACGATTGATTAATTCTTCAATTTCTGGCTCACCGTCTGATTTCTGTTTCTGCTTTTTTGACTTGTCAGCATTAACCTCTTTATCTAAAATAGGAATGTCCAGGCCTGTATCCTTAACCTTATTTCCACCCACTGTTATTGGTATATCCAAATCAAAATCTTTGTTTGGCAATACTGGCTTATTCTTTTTAGAATTAAATATCCCTAAGGCTTCCTTGTCTTTTTTCTTCTCAAGCTCCTTCTCTTTTTCTATCTCTTCATCATACTCATCAATTAATGCGTTCTCTTCTCTTATTCTTTTCATATAGCCATGTGCTGTTTTAACTGGCTTATAAAATAATCCAAAAAAGTCAAATAGCCCGAAATTAGTAAGTAGCATCATGAATACAAAGAACAATAATAGAATAATAATCTTTGCACCAATCGCACCGAAAAGCTTCAACAGTGGCCATGCTACCAGACCACTTATAACTCCTCCACCCTTTAAATTCCTACCATTATCATAAAGATTCTTTATCTTCAATCCGAAATCAGAACCAGGTATCTCTCCTACTATAAAAATCTGGACAATGGCACTTGTAAGCATCATTAGACCTATGCCCCATAAGACACGACCTGCTACAATCTCCTGAGATTCATCCCTTGCAATAAGCAAGGATGTGTAAATCAAGATTATTGGTACAAAAATTACTGAAAAACCAAATAGTCCTCTTATAACATTATGTATCCAATACCAGCCTGAATTGCCTTCTATAATTATTAAAAGAAAAACTAAAATTCCTGCCGCAAACAATACTACAGACCAAAACTGATTTGTATATGTTTTTTTATTTTTTTTCTTTATATTTGTTGTTGTGACCTCTGGCTGTTTTTCCTTTTTTGCGGATGAGGTGTTTTTCGTCCCTTTTTTTTTCTTTTCTGCCACTTCTCCGCTCTCCCTCCTTTGTAGAAACTCTACACAATCTCCATTATGCCTTTTCCAGCAACCTTTTCAATTATTCCAATACTTATCACAACTATTCCTAACACAAATGTGTAGAATGCAAATACTTTAAACTTATCAGTTTTTATCAACCATTTAACCAATTTTATCGCAAATATTCCAACAACAGCTGAAACTATAAAGCCAATTAAAAATGGCAATACCTTTATCTCAGTCTGTCCTGCCTCAAATGCGTCTTTAACCTCAAGGAGACAACCACCTAAAATAGCTGGTATACCCAATATAAAAGAAAAGCTCACTGCTGTTTCCCTTGTAAAACCGCTAAACAGACCTCCACATATCGTCGAACCCGAACGCGATATTCCCGGCATTAATGCCACACCTTGAAAGATTCCAACCGTTACAGCATTCCTTAATGTTATATCTTTTGGTTCTCTTTTTCCCTTTACACAACGGTCAGATAAAAATAGTATCAGCGATGTATATAAAAAACAAACTCCCTCAACTATTATATCATTATCCTTTGAAATCCTCACAAAAAAGTCTTTGAATATGTAAAATGGTATAAGCATTGAAAGCGAAATTATAAGCATTATTATCATTCGTCGCTCACCGTTCATTTCTTTCCACTTAAACTTCCAAGTAAATATATCCTTTAGCATAACAAAAAATTCTTTTATTAATGCCCATATTGTATCCCAAAACGCTATAAAAACTGCTACCAGCGTACCTAGATGTAAAACAGCCAGCATTAAAAATCCTGTCTCACCGCTATTGCCAGTTAGATGCTGATAAACTGATAAATGCCCTGAGCTTGAAATAGGTAGAAACTCTGTTAACCCCTGAATAATTCCTTGTATAATAGCCTCAAATATTGTCATATGTCGCCTCCGTAAATTCATAATGGGCGAGTTCAACCCGCCCTTTTCATCTGTATTTGCTAACTAACATGAATATTTCTTAAATAAGCTGACCCTCCATACGCAACCTATCAAGAAAGTCGTTTGGATTAGTCGAAAATATTTCCCTATCAATCATCGGATTAGTTAAATCAAGATTATTAATCGGTGCAGGCATAGTATTAATATTCTTTACAGTCATATAAAATACATCATCAAGGCTTATTATAGTGTGCATCACGATTGCTCCACCCCATTCTCTTGCACCGTATCAGGATACTTTTCACCAGTTTCCTCAATCATCTGATATAAACACTCAATCGCATCACCAAGACCACCTATGCTGTCAATTAAACCTATCTCAACTGCCTTCTCCCCGTCAATAACTGTGCCCAAGTCCATAGTAAGCTCACCTGTCTGCATCATAAGTCTCCTGAATTCTTCATCGGTAATTCTGCTGTTAGATGTCACAAAATTTATTATTCTGTTTTGCATTTTCTCAAAATAAGACATTGTTTGTGGTACTCCCAAGACTAATCCATTCATTCTTACAGGGTGTATTGTCATAGTTGCCGACTGGGCTATAAATGACTTCTTAGCACTTACTGCAAGAGGCACTCCTATTGAATGTCCGCCCCCAACAACAAGCGATACCGTAGGCGTTTTCATTCCTGCAATCAGCTCAGCAATAGCAAGTCCTGCCTCAACATCGCCGCCGACTGTGTTCAGAATAATAATAAGCCCTCTTATCGACCTGTCCTGTTCAATTGCAACAAGTGATGGTATTATATGCTCATATTTTGTGGTTTTATTCTGTGATGGCAGAACATAATGCCCCTCAACCTGACCTATAATTGTAAGGCAATGAATAAGGTGTTTCGCATTATTCGGAACTACCTCACCTGTTTTTTCAATTAAATTCGCCTGGTCTAATGTTTCCTCTATATCTGTTTTCTCATTTTGGTCATTATCCTGATTTCCATCTTCATTTCCGTTTTCTTTTAATTGATAAGCGTTATAATTATTAATCATTTTTCATACATCCATTCATTCAATAAAATACTGTAATGTAGTATTTCTCATATGCATGGATATATACATATCTATTTGATTATAACACTTTTCATAATATAAAGTCAAGTTTTAACATTGATAAATATATGACTTTTTTGTAGATTTGCAATAGATATGTTAGTTAAAAAATGGTGATGAACAAAATCCTGTGTGACAGCTAGTTTAAAGCATAGGCTTAACTATTTATAATGAATATTATAATGCAATCAGATGATTATCTGTTCAAAAGTGTAAGGCATAATTGCAAAGATACATTGTAAAAAAATCATATTTAATTGCCTAAACGGAATAAATATGCTATAATAATTAAAATAAATTGGTACGGTGATTTTTAGAATGAAAAAATATCTTAATGACTATATTAAATATATTGAGGATATAATAAACAATAATAAAGAATGCGATTACGACAAATTAATACACGAACACCTTATACAGATAAATTTTATGCAACATGAACGATTTATTCATCTTATAGTAACTTGTTTTTTTGCTGTACTCTTGTTTATCTCAATCGGAATTTACCTCGTAGCTCAAATACCTGCACTAATCCTTCTGATTGCTATTCTTCTCGGTTTGGTTATACCTTATATTATGCATTATTACTTCCTTGAAAACAATGTGCAAAAATTATATTATATTTACAACGAACTTGTCAAACGCACTGAGCAACATTTTTCTTAATATTTGAAAGGAGGATATTATGAAGAGAAAAAGCCCATATAGACTAATATTAACATCCATGATATTATCCTCAGTTTTTATTGTTTCAACCGCCTACTATTCAATAGGAGTTGTAAGCAAGGCAAATACCCGTTCAACTATTGATAAAAGACTCCATCAGCTTGAAAATAAGATTAAAGAAAATGAAATTGAAACAAACTTTATTCTAGAAGAGTTTACTAATGATTATGAACATAGGGCAAATATTATCTCCATGCTGATTGCTCAAAATCCTTCTGTACTTGAAAATGAAGTTGCATTGGAAGAAATGAGGTCGCTAATCAGTGCTGATGAAATAAGCATAACTGATGAAAATGGAATAATAAGATACAGCACAAATCAGCATGAAGAGGAAATAGCCTCTAACTCCTTTTTTACTGAGGCAATTAAAAATAAAAATTATTCTGATACAATAGTTTCAACGGTTAACGACGAATTAGTCCTAATATCCGGAACATCAAGAATTGACAGTAACGGTATAGTTCAAATTGTATATACCCCCGAAAAATTAAGCAAAGCATTAACCTATTCAGATATTTCACTTGTAACATCTGAATTTCCTCTTTATAAAAATGGCAGTACTGCAATCCTTGATATCAACACATATAAATATTTAAGCCATACAAACTCTGAGGTTGTTGGACTGACCTCTCAGTTTAATGAAGATGATTTTGATTTTGAAAATAAATCTGGTGATTTCTACTCTAAGATAAATGGGAAAAAATCACTTGTAAGATATTCTATCCAGGATGATAAAATTATTCTTGGTATTGTTCCTGTAAGCGAAGTTTATTCCACACGCAATATTGTTACAATTTGGTTGTTGATTTTAAGTGTAATTCTGATTTTTTCATCATATCTTTCTGTAAGAGCTTTTTTTATTAATCACTGCCAAAATAATAATCCAAATTAAAAAGCAAACAGGCAGTACTCAATTATACTGCCTGTTTATCTATATTAAATTAAACTTGGAGGGGAAAAATTAATCAAACATTATCTTAAAACCTTATCTTGATGCCTCTTCTAAAACTACTTCAAGATCTATATCCCGGTTTTTTCTCGATACCGTAATGGTTATCTTATCTCCTACCTTATATTGATTCTTTATCGCGTTAAATTCAGTATAAGTAGTTATTGGTTGGCCTTGTATTCCAATTATAACATCTTCAGCTTTAATTCCTGCCTTATCCCCAGCACCACCTTCATTAACGGATACAACATATATGCCCTGTGGAAGATTATTGAACCTTGCAGTCATCGCATCTATTTCCTGACAGAATATACCCAGCGATGGTCTTCCAGTTACATATCCCACATTTATCAAGTCATTAATTATTATTTTCGCCTCTGTTATCGGAATTGCAAAACCTAAACCTTCAACGCTTGTATAATAACTTGAGGTTATTTTAACTGAATTAATTCCAATTACTTGTCCATAGCTGTTTATTAAAGGTCCGCCAGAATTTCCTGAATTCATTGCAGCATTTGTTTGTATGAGCTTCATATTTTTATCATCTATTGTTATCTCTCTATCAAGTGCTGATATTATACCACTTGTTACAGAGCCAAATAATTCAAATCCCAATGGATTTCCAATTGCTACTGCAAGTTCACCTACAACAAGGTCATCACTATCACCAAACTCTGCTGCTGTTAAACCGTCTGCATCAATCTTTAATACAGCTAAATCAGTCTGATAATCGCTTCCAATAAGCTTTGCTTTATACTGTTCCTCGTTTTCAAGTACAATCATTATTTCTTTTGAATCTTCTACAACATGACAATTTGTAATAATGTAACCGTCCTCTGTCATGATTATTCCAGTTCCTGTTGATGTACCATTTACTCGTGTTGAGGATACTCCAACCACTGATGGCATTACCTTTTCTACAATCTCCGGAATAGTTAAAGCATTCTTTCTTGATGCAAGCTCAACCCAATCCTTTATTTGAATTGAATTGTCTGCTCCAGAGCTTTCAGAACCTGATGATTTATCCGAATCTTCACTATCTTTGGATTTATCCTTTTCTTTATCGCTATAACCAAATGTAAAAATTTTTTCCACCTTTTCTAATGGTTCATTTTCCTCAAACCATTTGTACCCTATAATTGAGGTTGTTGATATAGTTGCTACAAGAACCAATGCTCCAACTGCTTTAAAAAATCCTTTGAGTCTCTTCTTCATTTTAATTTTACCCATGCTATTATTTTCATCTATTGGAGCATAGCTTACTTCACTGGTCTGATTAGTAATGCTATCTGTATTATTGTTAAACATATTATCATTTCTATCAAACATAACAACTTCCTCCTTATTATTTTAAATTTACTCTAATATTTAAACTATATCTATATTATAACCTTCAATGTGATAACAATATGATAACCGTTTGAAAAGAAAACCAAATCAACGCACATTTAACTTTTACAATTATGTTTATAAAGGAGTAACTATGTTTAAGCTTCCAGAACCTGTTGTAATTGCACTTAATAAATTAAATGCTAATGGATTTGAATCATTTATTGTTGGTGGTTGCGTCAGAGATTTGTTATTAAAAAGGATTCCCGTTGACTATGATATAGCAACAAACGCATTGCCATTGCAAATCAAAGAAATTTTTAGTGAATATCGAACAATTGATATAGGAATAAAGCATGGCACAGTCGCTGTTATAATCGGTGAAATGCAGTTGGAAATTACCACCTATAGAGTTGATGGCAAATATATAGACAAACGCCACCCTTCAAATGTTATTTACTCCGCAAATATTGCCGAAGATTTATCACGAAGAGATTTTACAATAAACTCCATTGCATATAGTCCTCAGCATGGCATAGTTGATATTTTTGATGGACAAAAACATATTACGCAAAGAAAAATTGTTTGTGTTGGTGATGCAAAACTTAGATTTCAAGAAGATGCTTTAAGAATACTAAGGGCTATAAGATTCTCGTCACAGCTTGGTTTTCAGATTGACCATGAAACAAGTGCTCAGATTCATGAATTAAGTTATAATCTCCTCGATATATCATCAGAACGAATTCATGCAGAATTGGATAAGCTCATTATGGGTAGTGGTGTATTTTCAGTTCTCACTGAATATAGTGATGTTATTGCTGTGTTTCTTCCTGAAATCAAAGATTCTATTGGCTTTGAACAGCATAGTAAATATCATAAATACGATGTATGGGTTCACTCTTCACTAGCTGTTGCCTGTGCCAGTCAAGATAGAGTAGTTCGTCTTGCAATGCTTTTACATGATTCTGGTAAACCTGCTTGCTTTACTTTGGACGAAAATGGCTTTGGGCACTTTCCAAATCATGCTGATTTAAGTGCTGAACTTGCAAAAAAGGCACTAAAACGATTAAAATATGATAACAAGACAATTGAAGAAATTGTTTTGCTTATTCAGTATCATAGTCATACTCTTAAAAGTAAAAAAAACATAAAGCGGATTATGGCAAAACTAGGAAAAAAAATATTCTTTAAACTGATTGATGTTCAAAAGGCTGATGCAAGTGCTAAAATGGACTTCTGTCTTGAAAAACTCAGTGAATTAGAAGAAGTTGAGCAAATTGCTAAAAAAATTATTACAGACAATGAGTGTATATCCGTTTCAGAATTAGCAATCAATGGATATGACTTACTTAATATGGGTTTCAAAGGAAAAGAAATTGGATTTATTCTTAATCAACTGCTAAGCGATGTTATTGATGGAAAAATTAACAATTCTAAAATCGTATTATTGGAAAATGTAGTTGAAAAATACAAAGTATTGTAATAATTAAAAAGAAAATTTACAAAAAGTTTACATTTAAATATTTACTTTAATAAGGTAATATGTGAAAATTAGATGACAAAGTATAAATAATCCTTTGCTCTATCTATGTGTATGGAGGTGCGAAATGAATAGCTTAAGCAATTTTGATAGCATTGATATGTGTCCTTTTCAAACTCTTTTTGAATTAAGCCCATCTATCATTGCTATAATTGATATCAAAAAGCTTACCTTCAATAAACTAAATTCTGCTTTTGTTGAAATTCTAGGATACAATAAAGAAAAATTAATCGGTAAAACTATTGATGAAATTTGTTCGATTTCTAATATTTCAGAAAAAGATTATCTTATTAAATGTATAAAAAATAAAGAAAGCATACACAATTTTGGTTTAACAATAAAAACCAACGAAAAAGCTATACACTGTAAATTGCATGGTGATGTTCTTGATAAAAAAATAAATAAAGAATATATCATTATAATGAATAACTTTACCTATCAAAAAAATATTGAAACCGAACTTAAAAATGCAGAATTTAAATTAATGACAATTTTCGATACACTTCCAATACAGGCATGGATTAAAAATACTGAAGGCGTCTATATTGATGTAAATAAAGCTTTTCTCAGCACCTGGAAAAAAAACTCGAACCAGGTTCTTGGTCTTACTGATATTGATATTTTCCCGTCCGAAATTGCAGCACAATATATCAAAAGAGATAAAATTGTAATGCAATCAGGTACTCGCACTCATTTTGAAGAGATTGTTGAAAATGAAAACGGTACTTTTTTTTACGAAACCTATAAGGCTCCCATTCGTAATGCTGATGGGGAAATCTGTGGTACATTTGGCATTTCACAAGACATTACAAATAAAAAAAGAACTGCTGATGAATTAATAAAAGCAAAGGAACTTGCAGAAGCTAATAGTGAAGCTAAAAGTATGTTTCTCGCAAATATGTCACATGAAATAAGAACTCCCTTAAACGGACTTATGGGCTTTTTACACCTTTTAGAAAATACAACACTTACTCAACAGCAGGCTGAATTTGTAAATAACATTAAAATTTCATCAAAGCTCTTGAAAAAATTAACTGATGATATTCTTGATCTTTCTAAAATTTACATTAAAGGTATTACTATTGAAAATACACCTTTTGATTTACATAATGCAATTGAGGATGCTGTAATTCCATTCACCGCAGATTTATATAATAAAAAAATTGATATTAATCTGTTTATTCACCCAAATGTTCCTCAATTTGTATCAGGTGACCCAATAAAACTCCGCCAGGCGATTTCAAATATCTTTAATAACGCTGTTAAATTTACTGAAAAGGGAAGCATACTGGTCGAAGCTTTACTAAATAATTCAAATGAACATAAATATGAAATTTCAATCAAAATTAAGGATACTGGCATCGGAATTCCTCAAAATGCAATAAAAGATTTGTTTACACCATTCAAACGGGCAGAAAATTCTACCTGCAAAAATACTGAAGGTTGTGGGCTTGGATTATATATTTCTAAATCCATTATAAATGAAATGAACGGTACTATTAGGGTTAAAAGTAAGGTTGGTATCGGTACTACCTTTACCTTCACTGTATGGCTTGAAAAGCCTGAAGCAATTCCTAAATATAATAAACGCGATTACTCCTTACTTAAAAATATAAAAGTCTTAATTGTTGGAAATTATACTGTAACAAATAATATAATAAAAACATATTTGAATGAACAGGGTGTTGTTGCAATTGAAAATCAAAGCAGTACTGATGCAATTATTGATATTTTAAAACATCCTAACCATGATTATAATGCCATAATCATTTCGCATGATCCATATGATATTGATTGCTATAAATTTACTTCAATTATAAAATCAATTAATCCATCAAGGCATATACCTTTATTTATCTTATGTCCAAGAAAAATAATTTCTGAAATACCCTTTAATATTGTAAATAAGAATATCGAAATAATCTATAAGCCTTTTAGAAAAATCAGTCTTTATAACTCATTAGTTAAAGCTTTTAATAATGTTAATTTTTCTTACTATGATAACTCATTAAATCATACTCTAGCACTAACTCCAACTGATAACAAAATAAAATTGCTTATTGCTGAAAATGACCAATTAATTATAGATAATATTACTTCTCATCTATCAAACGAATATTATAATTATGATGTTGTCTATAATGGGCAAGAGGCTGTAATTGCATTTGTGAATGCTGATTATGATATCATACTTATGAGTTGCAGTATGCCCATAATGGACGGATTTGAGGCTACAAGACAAATAAGACAAATAGAAAGTAGCGTTAAGCATACACCAATAATCGGAATATCTACTACCGATAATCCAAACATATGCTTTGAAGCTGGTATGGATGAAATTGTTATTAAGCCACTAGATTTAAATAACTTGACTGAAATATTTAAAAAATATTCAATAGTATCTCTCCTTTATTCACCAAAAGATAAAAATATACATTATATGAGTGGTTTCTTGGATGATATAGATTTTTATCCTGATGAAAAACAAAAAGTCATGATAGTCGACGACACACCTATGAATTTAGAGTTGCTTAAAATTGCTTTGTCATCTGAATATGATATTACTGTTATAACAAACGGAAAAGATGCTTTGGATAGTGCTTTAAAAAATCCACCCGATATTATTCTTCTTGATATCGCAATGCCCGGAATGGACGGTTACGAAGTCCTTTCCAAACTTCGTGAAAATGAAAAAACTAAAGATATTCCCGTAGTTTTTCTTACTGCATTACAGGATACTGAAAGTGAGGAATATGGACTAAAGCTCGGTGCTATTGACTTTATAAGAAAGCCATTCAGCATTCCTATTGTTAAAACAAAACTAAAAAATCACCTTGATTTAAAAAAATATAAAGACTGCCTTAAAGAAACATCACTCATTGACCCACTCACAAAAATACCTAACAGGCGTAGGTTCGATGAGGCATTAACTGAAGAAATTAAAAAAGCTAGGCGTTCTAATACGCAGCTTTCCTTACTTATGCTGGATATCGACAATTTTAAGAAGTATAATGATACATATGGGCATATTGAAGGTGATGAGTGTTTAATAAAGGTAGCTAAAGAATTGAAGAAAACACTTAAACGCCCTAGCGACCTGGTTGCAAGATGGGGTGGAGAAGAATTTACCTGTCTCCTACCTGAAACAGATAGAAAAGGCGCACTCAAGGTTGCCGAAAAGCTTAGAAAAGCTATTAAAGACTTAACAATAGCACATGAAACTTCTGAAATTTCTGATGTTGTTACTATTTCTGTTGGAGTAGTTACTCTATTGCCCAATGATAAATGCTCAAAAGATATACTACTCAAACAGGCTGACTCTGCCCTTTATAGAGCAAAAGATTCAGGTAAGGATTGTATATCTCTGTAATAATTTAGGAGAAAATATGACTGAAAAAGAAAAAATGCTTGCATCAAAATTATATAATCCAAGTGATGAGGAATTGGTTAAGCTTAGATATAATGCAAGAATCTTAACTGAAAAATTTAACAAAACATCTATTACAAATCTAAAAGAACGAAACGATATTTTAAAACAACTCTTTGGTTCATCTGGTAACCAAATTTACATTGAACCCCCATTTTACTGCGATTATGGCATTAATATTCATGTTGGAGAAAACTTTTATGCAAACTTCAATTGTATTATCCTTGATGTATGCAAAGTCACTATCGGTAAAAATTGCATGATTGCACCTCAAGTTGGAATATACACAGCTACTCATCCTATTAAGGCAAGTGAACGCTATCTTGGCTTAGAATTAGGTAAACCAGTTACAATCGGCGATAATTGTTGGATAGGTGGTAATGCCATTATTAATCCTGGTGTAACACTTGGCAATAATGTTGTTGTGGCATCAGGTGCTGTTGTAACCAAAAGCTTTGGAGATAATGTTGTAATTGGTGGAAATCCAGCTAGAATATTGAAAATTATTGAGGAATAATCTCATATACCTATTCAATAAAAAATCCGCTACTCTTAATTGAGTAACGGATTTTATTTAGTTAGTTATTTATTAATCATTGACCTTTTTTTTGCAATTACATCAAAAACATTTACCTTTTTGTCATTGTTCAAGTCCTCAGCAGCAACTGCTTTTTTCACACCAAGAACGGATTTCTTTACATCCTTTAGAGTAACTTCCTTCACTGGAGTTGAACCATCTGGTTCTATTCCACCAACCAGCTTTCCATCTGAATAAACGCAAATATATGGTGTTTCTTCTGTAACTCCTGTAAACGCATCAGTTGCAATTGCCAAATCCTGATGACTCCAGTCATCGCTAGGGTCCCATTTATTATTCACATTGTAACTTCCTATTGCAAACTGATATTTCTTATTTGAATTTGCTATTGCAAAATCTGGCCATGATACCTCAACATAATATATTGATGTATCCTTATACTGGAATGGGCCTGAAAGCTTTGCAGCAAACTCAGTTTCTGCTGAAACCTGGTCATAATACTGCCTTAATTCTAAATCATTAGGAGCAAGTGAACTCATTCCTTTTGTATCAAAATAATATCTTACTGAAATCTTCTTGTCAGCAACAGGGGCTGTTCCAAAAACATATAAAGTAACAGCAGTTACCTTACCATCATCAATACCAAATGCCTCAACCCAGTACCTTGTTTCAATTTCCTCTTCAATTAATGTAGGTGGAAAATTAGGTGTAACCTGCATTGAATCATTACCAAAGAAATAGTATAGTCCTGCACAAGCTCCCACAAATGCAGCATTATAGTCAATTGTTACCTCATTGAAAATCCAGTCTGCAGTTGTGTCGTTATGCTCATCATTTGCACCAGGTCCACCAACCAATGCTCCATATAAAACATATCTGTGTTCACGAGGGTCTTCAGCCATTGTCAAACCTGATGCTGCTCTATGATGAGGATATTTTACTGAATTTTCATTAAATCCAACAATGTAACATCTTCCAAGAGGGTTATCACCCATTAAATATTCCATCTGTCCTTTAGCCCATTGACTGTATTTTGACACGCCGCCATTATGCTTATCATAAACAAGTGCCATTAGCTGTGCAGCTGTATTATATCTTGCTGAACCCCATTGGTCTAAGAACGCATATCCACCAGGAGTATTATATTGAGTCATCCATACATCAACGGTCTTTCCAACCTGACTCCAGAAATCAATATCTTCATATACCTTGCCTGTATATTCCTTGTATGCGCCTACAAAGTTTTCTCTATCGTCTGCTTCTGCTAATAAGCACAATACTCCACCCCATACATCGTTCCAGCAGTGTACCCAGCATGATGGAGCGTAATAATCAAGGTATTCAAAAATTATATCAAGATATTTTTTTTCTTTTGTTATAGTATAAAGCCATACTGCTCCCCAGCAGTAGTCATCTTCCCATTTTTGTGAGGTATAAAAACCTCCACCGCCATCGCTTCCACAGTCCTTATTCTGTGTATTTATTGCGAAATCAAATAATGCAATAGCATAGTCAAGGCATTTTTCTGCATATTCAGGGTCTGTATCCTTAAAATTTAAATAATTTATTGCAAGTGATGCAGCAGAGTTTGAAACACAATCAGTAGCTGCATCCTCAGAAGTAGCAAATCGTGCAGGCCTAAACATATCTCCCTGTAGCTCAGGTGCACTCCAAATACTATGGTCTATGCCTCCATCCCCTACTTGATAGCAAAATGCAACAACCTTTCCACTTGCATCCCTAAATGTACATTTCATAAAATAATCATTAAAATAACGCAAAATTGTTTCTATATGTGCATCCTGTCCAGTTTTCTCATATGCTTCTCTGAATTCATAATATCCCCAACCAAGGGTTGAGCCAGAATAAGCCTCAGGTAGTCCAAATTTTACATGGTCACCTGCATCATGAAATCCACCAGCAACATCAACTGTTCCATCACCATCTGGATCCAATATATCCTTATGTGCTGCAATAAAGCTGTCCGACATATTGGTATACTTGCTGTTTAACGGAAGTGTTGCATCTTGAGTATGGCAATCACCTCTCCATGAATATTCGTTATTTTCTGATACTTCTGTACCACACATATTAGCATCATAAAAATAAATTGAATACTGGAGTGCTTTTGCAAAATTTGCATCAACTTCAACAGCTTCAGCTTTTTGAACATTCATTCCCACTGGAAAAGTTAATGCAGTGCATAAAATGGCAGAACAGGTTGCCAATGCTTTTATTTTTCGTGCAAATAACTTTTTCAAAATCAATTCCTCCCCTTTAAAGATTTAGTTAAAACACCAACCAAAAGTTCTAATTATTTACCCCATAATTATACAATAATTTTTTTCACTTTTCAAGTATTATTTTATATAAAATGATACATTTATTAAATTAATCCTTATCAAAACAGTATTCCTTAACCCACTTATAATCACGCTTATTCTTTACGCACCATTCCAAAAAACCCTTAGCAGATAAATCCTTGTCGAATTTCCACCAATCGCTATAAAGATTAGAATAATACTCAAATTCCTCAATTACTTCATCGGATAAATCATTGCTATCTAAAATTTCCCTAAGTTTATTAAGCAGAGTATCACTTTTTTCCTTTTCAAGCAAACAACAGTATGGCATATGAAGTGCCCCGTTCCATAATTCATAAAGCAAGGATTCTACCATCAAATAAATGGTTATCTCATCATCCTTTTTCTGCTCAAAAGCCCTTTTGAGCATTTTTTTATCACCTGTTAATTGATAATACCATCGCATTTGAGGCATTTTATTCTCTTCACAATCCATAGCAAGTATTGCTATTATACGGTGTAACAACGGAAATTGCAGCTCTGATATTTCTTTTGTTTCTAAATAAAGCCTGCACAATTCATAACAAATGCTTCTCTTTGCTTTATCATCAAGGGAATCAAAGTACTCCATCAACTCCTCCAGCTTCTTGTTGGCTTCCTTTTTCAACCCTTTTTCTCTTAAATCATAATAGTTGTTATATTCAGTTTTAAAAAAATCATCATCAAATGAATACATATTTATTTTCTCCCCACAAAAATAACGAAAAAGTTATAGCACAAGCGATATATACACTATCACTCTTTTAAATATACTTAACCATCTCTAATACAATTTCTGCAACCCTTTTTGCAGCAATCTTCTCAAATTCATCAAATGACATAGCGCCCTCATCATCAGCATTATCAGAAATGCATCTGACGCTTACAAATGGTATATTATTCATAAAGGCACAATGCCCTATCGCAGAACTTTCCATATCTACTGCATAAGGTTTTAATTTATCAACAATCTGCTTTTTTACCTCATTACTAGATATAAAAGACTCTCCTGATACAATCCTTCCAACAAAGCAGTTTATATCGAAATCCCCGCATACCTTTTGAGCAAGCTGAATTAACCCAGCATCAGCCTTAAACACGCTGCAATAAGGAGGATAATTCTCCAAAAACCTTAATTCCAAATCATGTGGCAAAACCTCATCCGATATTACAATATCACATACCTTTACTTTAGAATTCATTCCGCCAGCTATACCTGTGTTTATAATTGCATCCACATTAAACCTGTCAATCATAACCTGTGCACAAATTGCGGCATTTACTTTTGCAATACCACAGCAAGCATTTATAATCTCTTTCCCATTAACCTCATTAATATAAAACTCAATTCCTGAGTATTTTTTAACACTTGTTTCACCTAAAATACTTCTTATGTCAGCAAGCTCCGATGGCATTGCACCTATTATTCCGATTTTTTTCATCCGTTGTAATCCTCCAATTAATAAAACAGTGAAGTAACCGTCCCCGGCACTTCACCATTCACTACAATAATACTAAATCGTTTCAACAAACTGTCTAGCAATTTTCTTAGCCTTAGCAATTTCTTCATCACTTGGCTTAAAGACAACTCTTAAGCTGTCGCCAAATAGCTTTAATCCTAATGTCTTAACCCTTTCTTCAAGAGCCTTGCAAGCCTCTCCACTCCAGCCATATGAGCCAAATATAAAGCATAGCTTGCCTTTATTTGTGATTGCATCCATTGATGAAATCAAATCCCACACGGGCTTAAGTGCATCACGGTTAATTGTAGGTGAGCCAAACATAATAGCCGTGCTTCCTTCAACTGCATCAAGCAATACTTTTCTATCAGTTTTAATAATATCGTATGCCTTAGCTTTTACTCCCGCTGCCTCAATCTCATTTCTGATTGTTTTTGCAAGCTCCCTCGTATAGCCATAAGCTGATACATAGAAAATTGCAACATTTTTACCTCGTTCTACAGGTGCAGACCACTCACGATATAAGCTTATTGCTTTTTGAAGCTCCTGTTGCAAAACAGGTCCATGACTTGTGCAGGCTGTATCAAAATCCAGCTTATCAAGCTTGTCCAACCCATCCAATACAAATTTCTTAAATGGAGCAAATATTGCAGTATAATATTCTAAAAGTGCTTTTTCATAAGCCTTTGGATAGGTTAGTTTACTATCCATTACCTGTGGTTCGCAATAATGTGAGCCCAATACATCGCAAGTAAACACAATTTTCCTGCTTGGTAAATAAGTAAACATCGAATCGGGCCAATGCAAGTTAGGAGCTGTAATAAACTCTAATTCCAAGCCATTACCCAAATCAAGCTTATCACCTGTTTTAGCAATCTGTTCATTAAAATTTAAATTTGTGATTGATTTTAAATTCTTTATTCCAGCTGCTGTAGCAATAACTGTGATATCAGGATTAATTTGTACTAAATCTGCTACACTTCCTGAATGGTCAGGCTCAGTATGATTTAAGATTATATAATCAATCTTTTCAAGCGAGCAGATTTCCTTGATATTATCAAATAAAACATCTTTGAATTTATTATGCACTGTTTCAATCAGTGCAATTTTTTCTCCCACCACTAAATATGCATTATATGTTGTCCCATACTCAGTAGTCATAATAATATCAAAGACTCGTAAATTAGGATTAAATGCACCTACAAAATAAACATCGTCCTTGATTTTAAGCATAATTATCCCCTATTCAACTTTTGTAAAATTGCTTTTTTCAAGCCCACATACAGGACAAACCCAATCATCAGGAATATCCTCAAATTTTGTTCCTGGAGCTATTCCTCCGTCTAGGTCACCTATTTCTTCATCATAAACATATCCACATACGCATTCATACTTTGCCATAATACTCCTCTTTCTCCGCATTTTTAATTTTATATTATTGATAACACATTTATCACCTATGCGGTAGTGATTTCTTATTTTTAATTAAATAATTTTACACTTTTTAGTGTCCCTAATATTATAGCATTTATGCATAATACTTGTCAATATCTTTAAACTATTGTTATTGAATATTCTGTTAACATTATCTAAATAATTAAAATCTTACAATTTCTCCTTCTGAAAAACAACCAGCACCAATAGCGTTTGACTCATCAGTGTCAATATGCATTGCACGAGAGAATTTATCAGATACTCTTACCACTACATCACCTAAAATAGCTTTTCTTTCATCAGTATTTACCTTAACCCAGACAATTTCCTTATCCTTTACGCCAAGCTCTTCAGCATCCTCAGGTGTAAGGTGAATATGTCTTTTAGCAATAATTACTCCTTCTGTGATATCAACCTCTCCACAAGGACCAACTATCTTACAAGCACCTGAACCCTTAATATCACCTGATTCCCTGATTGGTGCAGTTATTCCAAGTGAACGAGCATCAGTAGCAGATATTTCAACCTGTGTAGATGGACGTTCAGGGCCTAATATTGTAACACCCTTTAGATCTCTTTTTGGACCAACTATTGTAACCCTTTCTTCACAAGCAAACTGACCCGGTTGTGATAATTCCTTTTTAAATGTAAGCTTTGCACCCTTGCCAAATAGGGTTTCCAAATCCTCCTTACTAACATGCACATGTCTTGCAGATGTTTCAACAATGAATTTTTTTGACATAATAATTTACTCCCTTAATTATTTCTTTTCTTTAATATTACTACTTTTTTATCATTTGGTCAAGTCTTTTAAGGCTTTTTGAATGTATTTGTCGGTTTATTCATAACTATATCATTAGCTTTATTCACTTATTCCCAAAGATAAACATTTATTCCCTTATTCCTTTAAATCATATTTCATTTTGTAAAGATGTAGATAAAAGAATAGCCAAGCACGATTTTTTATATAATTAAAACAAAGGTTTTCTATAATTTCTTACGGAGGCAAACATGATAATTTATAAATCAGATAAAAATTTTAATATGCATCAGATAACTCAACTCTTTCTCTCTGTTGGCTGGGATTCAGCAAAATTCCCTCAAAAGCTCTATAAAGCAATAATGTCATCCGAAACAGTCATTTCTGCATGGCATGATTTGAAATTAGTGGGAATGATGACTGCAATATCAGATACTGAGATGAATGTCTTTTTTCCATACCTCTTGATACATTCTGATTATCAACGAAAAGGTATTGGCGGTAAGCTTGTTAAATATATGCTCGAACAATATAAAGATACCTTCCGTAAAATTTTAATATGCAGTAATACAAATGTTTCATTCTACGAAAAGTATGGCTTTTTAGAAAAAACAGAAGAACAACCAATGATGATTATTAATCAGTAATCCTTGTAGCATTTTGTTGTTTTCAACATAATATGTAATAAAATCATATTGGAGGGATTCAAATGAGCAACAAGCAGCTTTACTTTTTAGGAAGCATTTCCCCTGTTGGCTATCAAACAAAATTTTCTCATTTAATTAATAAAATTAATTATTATACTTATATATTAAAAGGTGGTCCCGGTACTGGTAAATCCACCTTAATGAAAAAAGTAGTAGCGGAATTTGATGACAAGAATCAAGAGCTATTCTACTGCTCCACTGATACTTCATCACTTGATGCTGTAATAATTAATGATTTGAAAACAATAATTGTTGATGGCACTTCACCACATGTATTTGATCCGATTTATCCCGCTGTTTCACAGGAAATAATTAATCTTGGTGAGTTCTGGGATAATAATAAATTGCTGCCACATAAGGAAGCCATAATTTATTGCACAGATGAAAATAAAAAATGCCATAGCCAGGCAAAACGCTATGTTCGGGCATTTGCCTCACTCAACAGTAATATCTATTCCATAGCCTATAGCTGTATACTCACTGATAAACTTGATGGATTTATTAACAGACTTGTGCATAAATTATTTCCTAAAGGTGAAAAGAAGCATGGTGAAATTGAGTTCAGACAAATTTCTGCTTTCACCTCAAAAGGCTATATCACCCATCCAATAGCCGACGATTATAGAATATATACACTTAACGATGACTTTTTTGCAGGCAGTGATTACTTCTTAAAGTCGATATCGGATATAGCTCTGAAGCGTGGATTTAAAATAATAATAAGCGAATGTCTTGCTTTATCAAGCAATACATACGAACATATGCTGATACCGGAATTAAAGCTTGCATTTATATCATGCAACTTCTTTAACAAGCTTAAAATTGATGGGGAAAAGGCTATTAATTTTAACCGTTTCTATGATAAAGAAACTCTATCTTCTAAAAAACAAAAAATTTCCTTTGATAAAAAAGCCTGCTTAGAATTAGCCCTTGAGGCATCATCAGCCATCACAACAGCAAATGATATTCATAGAAAGCTTGAAGAATATTATGTTAAATCCATTGATTTTGATAGCTTAAATATTGCAACGCAAAAGCTAATCAATAATATTAAAAGGAAAATATAAAAATGTCCAACAAAAAATCACTGAGGATTTTCATCAATCAGTGATTTTTTGTTTTTATTTTAATATCCAAGCCTTTCTCCAACAATAATTACTTTAATTCTGCCCTTATGCTTCTGTTTTGCTGAAATTAAATAATTGCAACAAATCCTCGCGTCACTATTACAGCCAGTTGATATTTCTGAATCACCAGAATTTAACGATATACACTTACCGCTTTCAAAGCAATATGTAGCACATGTGAGCCTTTGAACATTAGCAGGTGCTGATACCATTTTCACCCTCTTTTGTGCCTCATAAATGTCCTTAACAATCTTGTTATACCCCGCAACAATTATCACCGATTTTGGCCCAAAAGCTATTGCAGCAATTCTGTTACTGTTACCATCAACATTATACAATTCGCCGTTTTCAGTTATAGCATTAGCACTGGACAAATATGCATCAGCTGAAAATGAGGCACGATAAAGCTGGTCAATAGAGTCAATACCTACAGCATCTCTGTCGAGATATTTGTATTTATTGCTCTTTAATAAATCAATTACGCCACATTGCTTCAATGTCATTGAGCCACCGCTTGAAACAATATCCCCCTCATTTAAAAGGCTTTCAACAATGCCGGGAACATCTTCCTTTGTTTCTGCATAGTAAAACTCCATATTGTTTTTCTGCAACCCTTCTGAAACCCTGTTAATTCGTTTAAGAATTACACTTTTCAAATTCTCATCCATTTAAAACATCCTCCCTTAAATAAATTATTATATATATTTTTAACTCGAATTCAAATTTTTTATTAGTTTTTTGTATTAGTATATTATAGCATTAAATTTGTTAAAAAAGCATGTATTATTGCAAGTTAATTATAATCTGTAATCAATTTGTAACCAAAATTAAGTTGGAGTAAAAAAAAGAGGAAACACTCTT
>JAAYPV010000057.1 GCA_012519635.1 Clostridiales bacterium | reverse complement strand
TAAAGAAAACTTCATACTTTTTACCAGCCTTTGTTGTAATACCTTCAATATGTGTTATAGCACTTAACTTTACTGTTTTCTATTGATACCATTGTAATTATAAGAATAAGTAAAATTAGTTTTAATTGCTTCATTATTTTACCTTCACATAAATTAGAATATATGTACTTTCACCATTTTAAAAATTATCTTTTTATTGCTATAAACCATCAACCTAATTGCATAGTGTTTTTACATAACGCCATATTTTCCTATATTTGTAAACATAATTAAAACATTAAAGCCCAACAGAAACTAATCTGCTGGGCTTGTCTTGTTTTAAAATCCAACAAATATGCACCAACTGCGGCTATAAATTTCAGTACGGGTATTTCGTCCTTTTCAGCTCTTTTTACACTTTCGCAGTATTCCATAAAATAATCCTTTTAAATCTTAACATCTTTTACTATATTCAAATTTAAATTTTAAGAGCTCTTCAGCATTTTTAAGCATTAACTCACTTGGGTTTTCCCCACTCATAATTCGTGCTATTTCATGCTTTCTCTGCTCAAAATCAAGCAGCTTTACCTGAGTTATTGTTCTGTCGCCAACAACCTGCTTTTCTATCAATAGATGGTTATCAGCCATGACTGCAATTTGTGCTAGATGTGTTACACAAAGTACCTGTCGTATTTTTGAAATTTGATGTAGTTTTATTCCTATTTTTTGTGCTGCACGACCACTGACCCCTGTATCTATTTCATCAAATATCAGTGTAGGTATGTCATCTTTATCAGCGATAACATTTTTAAGAGCAAGCATTATTCTTGAAAGCTCGCCCCCTGATGCTATTTTACTGATTGGCTTTGGAGGCTCTCCTTTATTTGCTGAAATCATAATTTCCATATTATCCATACCATTTACTGTGAGTTTTCCTTTTTCATGAGCAATCTCTAAAACCACATTTGGCATATCCAAAAATTTTAATTCTTCTGTCACCTGTTTTACAAACTTCTCTGCTGTTTTTTCCCTAAATTGAGATAGTTTTTTAGCCTTTTCTGTTACCTCATGTAAAAGCATTTCTTTCTTTTCATTGAGTTTTTTTAACTCATCAGAATTACTTTCCAATAGCTTTATTTCCTCCAATGAGTCATTGTAAAGCTTTATAATATCAGATAATTCTCCACCATATTTCTTTTTTATACTGTTCAGTTCACTAAGCCTTTGAGTAATATATCCAAATCGTTGCTCATCAAAATCCATATCATTATATAAACCTGTAAGCTCGCTTGTTATATCCTCAAGTTCTATTCTAGCAGAAATTATACGATTATAAACATTCTCAATTTCAGGAATATCACTAAACTCAGAAAGCTCATTTTCCACCAATAGCAATCTGTTCATTATACTGTCACTATCTTCATTATCAATCAATTGCCTTGAGATTTTTAAGCTATTTATAATTCTATCAGAATTTTTCATCAAATTATATTCATTTTCTATCTGATTATCCTCATTCTCATCAATATCCAGTGCACCTATTTCCTCAATAATCCCTTCTAACCGTTCTATCCTATCTGTCTTATCCTTTTCCTTTTGATATATTTCCTTTATCGTTCTTGCAATATGCTGAAGCTCCTTAAAGCATTTTCTATAATCATTCAAAAGAGTGAGGTCACCGCTGAATTTATCAAGAATCTGCATATGCTTTTCAGGTGAAAGAAGAATCTGATTATCATGCTGACCATGAATATTAATTAATGTTCCACCTATCTCTTTTAAAACAGATATTGTTGTTGCTCTTGAATTTATTCTGGCGATACTTCCTCCATCAGCATAAATTTCCCTTGTTATAGTAAGCTCATTATTTTCATAATCAATACCTAATTCATCAAGCTTCTCTTTGGTATATGTACTTAAATTACAAAACAAAGCAGTTATTACCGCTTTTTGGCAACCAGTACGAACAATATCTTTAGTTATCCTCTGACCTAATATTGCATTAATGCCATTTATTAGAATTGATTTACCAGCACCAGTTTCACCAGTAAAAGCATTAAAGCTATGAGAGAAAGTTATTGTTGATTTTTCAATTACAGCAAGATTTTCTATATAAATTTCCTTTAGCATAACGATACCCCTAGTTTTCCATATTGAAAACAAATGTAAATATTCCTTTTAAATATTATCATTGTTTGTAGGCTTAATTGTTTAAATTAATAATTTCTTTCAATTTATTTACAAAATTTATTGCCTCATTTTCGTTTTTCAGTAATATGAATATCGTATCATCACCAGCTAATGTTCCTACAATTTCACTGAAATTCATTGAATCAATTTTAGCGCATGCTGCCTGAGCCATTCCTGTATGGCATTTAACAACTACTATATTCATTGCATGATCTATCGTCAAAATCATGTCTACAAGAATCCCACGCTTAGGTTTATTAGTATCTGGAAGCACATATTTATATATCCCATCCTCAGCCATCCTTTTGACAAGCTGCAATTCCTTTATATCTCTTGAAACAGTTGCCTGTGTTACATTGAATCCTTTGTCCTCCAGATGTTTTTGCAATGTTTCCTGCGTGTCAACATTATAATTTTCAATAATTTTAAGTATTTCATTATGTCGCCTAGCTTTCATTTATACCACCTATTTTTAGTTTCCTTTAATCGACCACATTAACTTTTTGTTTAAGGAATCATAAAATGTATTTCTTTTCATATCAATCAGATTTATTTTATGTGCAGATTTTTTTATTTCAAGCACTTGTTTATTGCTAAAAGTTATCGGCTCATTACCATCAATACTTATATATAATTCAGGTTTAACCTCTACATTATGAACTATCTTTATAACCCTTTCAGGTGAAAACAGCATAGGTCTTGAAAAAAGCGAATGTGGACATAATAATGTCATTTCAATACAGTCAAGATTAGGTTCAATGATAGGACCTCCTGCTGATAAAGCATAAGCAGTTGAACCTGTTGGAGTACTTATAACTATTCCATCAGCACGATACGAGCCTATCAGATTATCATCAATATAAACATTAAAATCACATAATTTAGAATATAGTCTTGCAATTGATACATCATTCAACGCTATATTATTACAATATTGCTCACCTGTATAAATTCTTGTATCCAGCATCATTCGCTTTATTATATCATAATCCCCTTTAAAAAGCCGATATAGCTCACTTAATTCATCAAATTCCAGTGAGGCCATAAAGCCTAATCGCCCTGTATTTATACCTAATAATTTGGTGTTAAGACCTAAAAGATATCTTGCACATTTGAGAATTGTTCCATCTCCACCGACTGCAATTGCAATATCGGATTCTTTTACAAAATCCTTAAATACTCCAAAATTTATATAATCCTTGTCTTGAAATTGTTCAAAGTATTTATTATCTATATATATTTCTGAGTTGTATTGGTGTAAAATTTCGCATACCTCTCTTGAGCACTTCAGAGCATTTTCCTTTTGAAAATTAGGATATATTGCAACTTTCATTATTTTCACCTCAGATTATAAGATATAAAACGCATTTTCAACTATACTGTCAAAATCAAATATTTTACTTTTATCAAATGTTTTTTCCAAAAGCATAAGATACTCAATATTGCCTTTCCCGCCTTTTATAGGTGAATGACATAAACCCTTTACAGAAAATCCTAATGATTGTGAGCAATTATAAATTTCCTGCAAAACTTTAATATGTACCTTTGGCTCATTCACTATGCCATGTTTATTAAGGTTCGATTTTCCAGCTTCAAACTGTGGTTTTATAAGTACCACTGCTTGATATTCATCATCTAATATTTCATAAATTTTAGGAAGAACAAGCTTAAGTGATATAAATGAAACATCTGTTGCAATAAACCTTATGCTTTCATTAAAGGACTGTTTGATTAGAGTTCTAATATCTGTTTTCTCCATACTCACTACTTGGGGGTTATTTTTTAAACTATCATCAAGCTGACTGTGACCAACATCAACTGCATAAACCCTTTTTGCGCCATGTTGCAGCATACAATCAGTAAATCCACCAGTTGATGCACCAATATCAAGGCAAATTAATGCTTTTATATTAAGTTCAAACATTTCTAAAGCCTGTTCAAGCTTTAATCCACCTCTGCTAACATATTTAAATGTTTCCCCTATAATTTCTAGCTTATCATACTCTGAAACCTTCTTTGACGGCTTATCACATACACATCCGTTAAGCATCACTTGTCCCGACTTTATCAGTTCCTTTGCACGCTCTCTGCTACTAGACAAACCCATATCAACTAAAGCTATATCAAGCCTTTTTTCAGTCACCAAATCATCCTTTTCACATTTAAATATTCTTTTTAATAGTCATATACATTGACTCTATGTCTAATTTAAGCTTATGCAATGCATTTTCCATTGAAGCCTGTTCTACAAATCCATTAATAGCAACCTTTACAAATTTACCATTATATCCCTTTTCCAATAAGTTGGCTGAAAAATGTTGTGAAATTCCACCAGATGCTTCACATTCCTCAAAGAAAAAAATCTTACTATAATCCGCTGCTATATCTATTATTTTTTTGTCATATGGGTAAATTTTTGTAAGCTTTAATGTATCTGCATAAATATTTTCACCAGCAAGCATATACACTACTTCTCTGAAATTATTATATATTCTTCCATATGAAATAAGTAATATATCAGAATCATGCCCTTTATTATTTGTAGTCAGTGTATAATTTGTATTTAGCTTGTTCTTATCAAAATTTGAAGTATCCTTTCCTCTTGGATATCTAACACAGGCTATTCCCTTTTCCTTGTATATTGCATCATACAAGCATAGCTTTAATTCCTCATAATTCGATGGAGAATAAATTGCCGTATTAGGTATTGTTGTAAGCATTGGTATATCGAAAATCCCCTGATGAGTTTCACCATCCTCACCTACTATCCCAGCCCTGTCTATTCCTAATACAATATGTGTATTGCATATTGCTGCATCATGAATAAGCTGGTCATATGAACGCTGTAAAAATGATGAATATACTGCAAACACCGGTATTAAACCCATACTTGCCAAACCAGCAGAAAAGGTTACTGCATGCTGTTCTGCTATACCAACATCAAAAAATCTATCTTTAAATTCACTTGCGAAAAATTGTAAACCAGTACCATATTTCATTGCCGCTGTTATTGCACAAATTCTTTTATCCTTCCAGGCAAGGCGCACTAACTCCTTTCCAAATACTGTGGAATAAGAATCTTCCCCTGAAACTTCGGGATTTCCAGTAAGTACATCAAATTTTGAAATGCCATGATATTCACCTGGATTTTTTTCAGCAGGCAAATATCCCTTGCCTTTTATGGTGTTAACATGAACGACAACAGGATGCCTATATACCTTTGCCGTATTTAAAACCATTTCTATCGCAGCAATATCATGCCCATCCACAGGTCCAAGATATATAAAGCCTAAATCATCAAAAATTGTAGTATCAGGGTATATTACACCCTTTATTTTATCCTTTGACACTTTTAAAGCCTTAGTAATTGGCTTGCCCACAACAGGAGTTTTGGAAAGTGCCTTCTCTACGGCAGATTTAGTTTTTAAATATCCCTGATTAGCTCTGATTGTGGTAAGATATTTTGATAACGCTCCAACATTTTTTGAAATAGACATGTTATTATCATTAAGAATAACAATAAGGTTCTTCCTGTCCTTACCAGCATTGTTAAGCCCCTCATAAACCATTCCGCCAGTTAATGCTCCATCTCCTACAACAGCAACAGCATAATTGGCATCCTTGCCTTGCATTTTCATTGCCTCTGCTATACCACAGGCAACTGAAATAGATGTGCTGCTGTGCCCTCCTATAAAGGCATCATGAACGGATTCTGATGGTCTTGGAAATCCAGAAATGCCGTTTTCTTTTCTTAATGTATTAAACCTGTCAAGTCTACCCGTTAAAATTTTATGTGTATATGACTGATGACCTACATCCCAGATTATTTTATCCTGAGGAGAATTAAAGACCCTATGAATTGCTACTGTCAATTCAACGGAACCTAAATTAGATGCCAAATGTCCACCATTTTTAGAAACAGTATTAATCAACATACTTCTAATTTCTCTGCATAGCCTCTTACATTGAGGTATAGTAAGCCTTTTTAAATCTGCTGGTAGTGATAAGTCACTAAGCCTTACATCATCTTTAATTATATTTTCTACAACTTTCTTCATGATTTCATTTTAAAGGAACTATCAATGCAACCAATATTCCTAAAAGCACACCTCCTAAAACTTCAAACGGAGTGTGCCCTAAAAATTCTTTTAATTCCTTTTTATTTCCTCCCTCTAATTTTATTTTATTATCTGACGAGGTTGAAAAATCTATAAGGTATTTATTCATTTTATTTATCTCTCTAGCATGCAATCCAGCCGCATATCTTACACCCATTGCATCATAAATCACAACAGCTGCGATTATAAACATTATTGCAAACTCAACAGAATCAGCTCCTGTTTTTCGCATAACAGCAATTGCTGATGCTGAAACAAAGGATGTATGAGAACTGGGCATTCCCCCAGAGCCCAATAATCTTTCACCATTAAAACTTTTATTTTGTATAACCCATAAAATAGTTTTAATAATTTGAGCTGCTGCCCATGAAATTACTGCTGAAACTAATATATAATTATATACCAAAATCACACCATCCTAACTTTCCCTCACCAACAAAAATTCAGTTAGGTCATATAAAAAATCATTATCATCAAATTCTTTTAGAATTAATAAAGCCTTATTTGTAAGCATTTTAGCCTTATTTTTAGATTCATCAATTCCATTTAATATAACAAAAGTTGTTTTATTTTGCTGAGCATCACTGCCAATTGGTTTACCTAGTTTTTCTTGTGTACTGGTAACATCAAGAATATCATCTATAATTTGAAATGCAAGTCCAACATTTTTAGCAAATTCATCTGCATTTGCAATCACTTTTTCATCTACCCCAGCGGCAATGCAACCCATCTTACATGCTGCTCGAAGCAACGCTCCTGTCTTTAAAAGACACATATGAACTAAATCGTCTTCATTCAAATCCTTTTTATTTTCATTCTCTATGTCAATAACCTGTCCACCAATCATGCCATTCACGCCAACAGCATCTGCAAGTACCTGAATAAGCCTGATTTTTGTATCAGAGTCAAGTAAATCATCTTTTGCAATTATTTCAAACGCAAGAGCTGATAAGGCATCGCCTGCAAGAATAGCAATACCCTCATCAAATGCCTTATGACAAGATAATTTACCACGCCTGTAATCATCATCGTCCATTGCTGGTAAATCATCATGTATAAGAGAAAATGTGTGTATCATTTCTATTGCACAGGCTGAAGATATAGCCTTATTATAATCTCCTCCACATATTCTGCAAAACTCAAGCGCCAAAACTGGGCGTATTCTTTTTCCGCCTGCCTGCAAGGAATAATTCATTGCATCTATCACATTCCCTTGCAATAAATTTACATCTGTTTTTTTATTATACTCACTTATTTTTTGCTCAATCAGTGAAATATACTCATTTAGTCTTTGATAACTTTTTTCCTTCATTATACCACTCTTTTCTCAGACACTATTTCTAAGCATTGCCTTTCTCGTCAACTTTTAGCTTCGCATTCTCCAGCTCTTTTTTACAATCTGCTGAAATTTTCATACCTTCACTATATAGCTCAACTGATTTTTCTAATGTTAAATCTCCACTTTCAAGTGCTTTGACAATTTCCTCAAGTTTTTTAATACCTTCCTCAAACTGCATATTATTCCTCCACATTAATAACTCTTGCGGTAAATTTGCCCTTACCCAAATTTACTCTTATTATATCATTTTCTTGTAATTGCTCAGAAGAATAGATAAGATTTTTATCTTTATAAACTACTGAGTATCCTCTTGACAAAATTTTTAATGGATTTAATCCATCTAACTCAGTAATCTTCCTATTAAAGATACTCTCACATAATATATATTTTCTTTCCATAGCAGATGCAAGTCTTTTATCAAGCGCAGCTAATTTCTCTTCATAAATATTTAATTTATACTCCAAAGAGTAACTCTGCAGTTTCGAAGTAAGCTCAGCTACCCTATTATACTTCATATTCAATACCTTTGTCAAAGCTGATAACATTCTTTTTCTGTAAAATTCCAAATTCAATATAATTTGCTCTATATCAGGAACTGCAATTTCTGCCGCCGCAGACGGAGTTGGTGCACGCATATCAGCAACAAAATCAGCTATAGTATAATCCGTTTCATGTCCAACAGCTGAAATAATTGGTATTCTTGAATTGTAAACTGCATATGCAACTATTTCAGTATTAAATGCATTCAAATCCTCAAGGCTACCACCACCCCTTGCAACAATCAACACATTACAATCGCTATCTTGTGCTTTGGTTATTGCATCACTTATGGATTGTGGAGCTGTTTCACCCTGTACTATTGCAGGAAAAACAACAACCTCCCCTATCGGATAACGCCTGCTTAAAACATTAATTATATCTTGTAATGCTGCACCAGTTTTAGATGTTACTACACCTATCTTTTTAGGATAACTAGGTAATGGAAGCTTATGCGACTCATCAAACATCCCCAATTTTAAAAGCTTGTCCTTTAATTGTTCAAAGGCTGTATATAGCTTACCTACACCATCAGGCTGAATGTCTGTAACATAAAGTTGATATATCCCATCTCGTTCATAAACAGAAACAGAGGCAAGCACAATTACACTCATACCATCCTCAGGCATGAATTTTACAGTTGATGCAAAACTTTTAAACATCACTGCCTTTATGCTCGACTCATTATCTTTTAAAGTAAAATAAAAATGTCCTGAACGCAAATGATGAGTGAAATTAGATATTTCACCCTTGATAATTATACCTTTAAGTTTTTCATCCTCTTTAATTTTGAAGGATATGTATTTATTTAATTGTGAAACCGTATATACTACCATAAATTACCTCTATTATTCATTAAAAAGGCATATATTGCTGTTCCAACAGCATTATCACATGAAAATTCAGGACTTGCAAAATATGAATTAGAAAATCTTTTAATTAGGTTAGCTTTTATTAGCTTGTTAGACATTACACCACCAGCAAAAACAACTGGAACATCCTTGTATTTTTCTAATGCCAATGCCGTAATCATTTCAATTGCTTTGCATACATAGGTAAGACAGTATTTTGCTATATCTTCTGGATCTTCCCCACCATTAAACATTTTTTTGCATATATTTTCCACCCCTGATAAACAGCAATCCATACCTTTTATTGTAGGCTTTATATTAAATTCAGCTTTACTTTGCTCTGCAAGCTTTTCTAATTCAGCACCGCATGGAAACTTCAAGCCAAGCATTACCCCAACTCTATCAATAAGCTGTCCTGCTTTTAAATCAAGTGATGAGCCGATTAGTGTAAACCTGTAAACATTCTCTTTATCCGGCTCACATAACAAGCATTCTGTTGTGCCTCCACTAACATGAAACATTATCACATTTTGATTAATATATTCAAGCTTGTCCGATGAATATAATGCTGCAAGCATATGCCCAACTTGATGTGAGGTCTTATATACAGGAATATTGTTTACTATTGAAATAGAATCTGCAAATTTTTCACCACATAGAAAACATGGCATATACGAATTATTAACATTTCGTGGACGAACGGATACACCTATTCCATCCAGCTTTGGATTATCCTTAAGTAAATTACCCAGAACCAGTGGCAACTGCTTTATATGCTCAAAAACAACATTACTTTGCCTTAATCCCTTTTCACCCTGCTTGACACTAAGCATAAGTTTACTCTGCTTAACTTTCTTTGTATCAGAATCGAATAAAGCCACAGATGTGGTATAGTTGCTTGTATCAATTCCTAAAAAATTAGACATCGGTAACCTCAATATTATCATTTATTTTAGTAGCTTCTTTATTGTATTCACTTCTTGAAAAAGCACCCAATATTCCATTAATAAATGCTGTATCCTCCTTTTGAGAATAAGTTTCAGATAAATGAATAGCTTCACTGATAGCAGCATTTACAGGTGTTTTATCATCGTAAATCATTTCATACAAAGCAAGTTTCAGTATAGCAATATTAACCTTTGCAATTCTAGAAACATCACGCTTAATACTAAATCTGTTAATTATCTCATCAAATTCATCTGAATGAGCAAGAGTTCCCTCAACTAATTCCTTTACCTTATCATTTACAATTATTTCATCCATTTCCTTTGCAATATCATATAGTTCCTCTAATTCATCATCACGCAATAGTTTTTCAAATATTATTTTAAATGCACTATCACGAATTTCTGTTCTCGTCATAAACTTCCTCCATTTTATTTTAGCAAATACTAATACTACTTGTCCTTGTTAATTGAAATTCCTGAAATAATAACATTAACTCTTGATACTGTAATTCCTGTCATACTCTGTACGCTTGATTTTACCGCATTCTGTATATTTTCTGCAATCATAGTTACCTTATGACCCTGCTTAACTATAACCGCCAATGTAATTTCTACTACATCGCCTAGAAGTTTAACCTTAATTAAATTATTCTTTTTTCCAAATATTTTCCCTGCAATACCCCAATCTTTAGAGGCCAATTTTTTCAAAGGTTTATTTTTTATGCCTGATTCATTTACAGGAACAATTTCCTCAACACCCTTAATATCGCTAATAGCATGCTTTGCTATTGTTAAAATCACTTCCTCAGAAATCTTTAATGTTCCTGATTGATAAGCATTTTCATTTCCCATATGAACCTCCTGTATATTTATATTTTTAGTGGAGAGTTATTATATATTTATTATAATGCAAACTCTCCACCCTTGTAAATACAAATAATTAATTACTTATTATTATATTATACCATAAATTTTGAAAGACACAACTATTTAACTTCAAAAATTCTAATATTTTCTGATGGAATAGCTACTTCACCTAAAATTATATCCTTAATAGCAGCTGCTTGACCCTTTTCAAGGCCATCAGATTTAACTACAATCTTTGCAGAATCCTTATCAAGATATACTACGCAATCAGCAAAGCCCTGAGCTTTGATAAGATTTTCTATTGTTCCTTCTTTTTCAATCATGTTTGACATCTGAACTGCTTCCAATGCCCTTGAAACCATTTCATCCTCTGTAATATCTCCACCACCCATGATTGTCTGTAATGTTTGTACTGCTGCATCTCTACTTGTCATTTTCTCGAGTCTTGCCTGAGCAAAATAATCATCGCTTGCATGGTCATTATTGACAAACTGTGTATCACCATATGCTTCCTTTTCATGTGTATTGGATTTAGATATACCTTCAGTTGAGGCAGTCTTTTTCGTATTCTTCAAATCTGCATCCTGAGCCAAAACATAATTTATGTATACTGCTACTGCAAGCATTAATGTTAGACATGAAAGTATAATTTGTTTTTTTCCAATTATAAATGTGGGTTTCTTCATATTCATTCTCCTATTTTCATTTTATTTTTGCAACATAAATTTTACTGATTGGCAAATCAAATGCCACTGATACTGACCTGTATATATTCTCACGGACTACACTATTGTCACCTCCTTCACATATAATTACTATTCCACTTATTTCTGGGGTATTTATTTTTTTAACTAATGCCTCCTTTTTTCCATTATTATCGACTATTATATACTTGTTTTCCCTTTGCTCTGAATAATTTTCACTGTCCTGTGATAAGTTGCTTTTTTCCTCATCTGCATATACATATTCCTTTGTACTTGAAATATTCATCATAACTTCAACTTTTCCAACCCCACTTATATTTTCCAAAAGATTCTTTAACTTACCTTCCATCTCTTTTGTATATCCCTCCAGTTCAGTATCATAAAAAACATTATCAGCTTTTGATTCTACCACACTGGCTTTTTTATGATTATTCTTTGGTGTTAAACTTGATAATAAAATTAACCCCATTCCCAACAACCCTAAAAAAACAACTATTTTTACCTTTTTATCATCTAAAAACATATCCTTTAGCTTTTTAAAAATATCCACCTAATTTCACCTTCAATCATTTTCATTTTCTAATGCGATTATCACATCTTCTTCTACAGACAGCAGTGTAGAAATAATTTTTTTTGATTTCTCATTATCGTCACTATTAATTTCTATTTTATTAATAGATATGCCTGAATTTTCATCTATATTAATACTTACATTAATTTTATTGCATTTTATTCCAAGTTCGACTAACTTTAATCTTAACGAATCTTCTATATTTTTTTCAGTAATTAATTTAAGCTGGTTATCCACTGTTGTATTCATTTCACTATACTGTACTCCATTTGCTGAAATAATCTCCTCACTTATTGAAAAATTAATTCCATTTGTTACAATTGGTGTCAACACACTTAATATAAAAGTTAAAGAAAAAATCATTCGTATTTGCTTGTTGAATTTTTCACTCGGCTTCATCATATCAGCAATTGATATTGCTATCCCGACAAAACAAGATGTCCCTATCATTAATTTTATTGTATCCATACTTTTACTCCTATGTAGTTATAGCCATAATTAATGCTGTCGAAACTATAAACATTATTGAAAAGGAAATTACTATACTAAATGCTATTGAAATTACTGATGAAATATTTTTAAATAATTTAGCAAGTCCCGGAACACTAAATATTTCTGCTCCAATACTTGCAATACTTATTACAATTCTATTTAATCCAATAGTTATAATAGTTGGAAGAACCATTATAAGAATTACCATTATTCCTACTCCTCCAACTCCGCTTTTTAGCAGTCCAAAGCTCCCTTTTAATGTTGTATAAGCATCTGAAATTGCTCCTCCTACTACTGGTACAAAATTAGAAACCATAAATTTTCCTGTCTTAACTGATAATGTATCTGCTGAATTACCGATAATGCTTTGAATTGATAACAATCCTACAAAAATTGTCATCATAAGTCCTAAACACCATGTAACAGTCTTTTTTATCCCTTCAATTAAGCTTGAAAGTGAAATTGCTGGATTTATAGAATCTACAATAGATAAAGCAAGGCATAGACTCAGTAATGGCATCAGAAATCCACTTGCAAGTTGGACAGCAATTTCCGATACAAGTACAAGAATTACATTATAAACACCTGCTGATGTTAAATTACCACTTCCTGCTGCAATGCTTGCAAATACGGGTACAAACCCAAGCATGAATATAGCACCTTCGGATAACGCAACTGATGCCTGTTCTATACATTCGCATACTGAATCAGAAAATATTAAAATACATACTAAAATAGTAATTATATCAAATATCTTATTAAGTGATTCGCTTTTAGTGGTATCGCTTATACTCTGAATTAACGATGCAAGAATAATAATTGCCATTAAGGACATCAATAGTTTAATAGGTGCTGCTGACATTTCCTTAACCTTTGTCAAGATGCCACCAATAATCTCTTTAGGATTTAGTGACATTATTCCTTCAGGGTTATCAAGCTTTATATTGTTTTCTTCAAAAAACCTTTTAACCTCCTCAGAATAGGTCTGCTCAAGCTGATTTCCGCCACTTGCGTTTAGCGCCTCATTGATAACATCCGTTTCTTGTGGTTGCGCAAAAGTTGTTATATTAAATCCAAACAGTATTATTGATGCCATTACCACAAACATACAAAATAATTTAAACAATCCCTTAACCATTTTTTGTCCCCTTTATTATTCCTACATAATTGATGTTACTATGTTTATAAGCTTTTCCAATAATGGTATTGCAAGAATTATTAAAGTAACCTTTCCAGATACCTCTACAACGGTTGCAAGTGCGTTCTCATTACAATCCTTGCATACATCAAAACCTAACTGTGTTACATAACATATTCCCAATGATTTAATTATTACTTGTGAATAGTTTTCACCTGTTCCTGTTCTATTAAAAAGCTCATTCATCATGCTTATTAAAGGTGAAAGATATACAACAAGAAATGTAAGTACAATTGTACAAGCTGCTATTGTAACAAACAAAGCTTGTTCCTTATTATACTTCTCTAAAACTTTTCCTAAAATTGCTGCGACTATGCACAAAGCAATTATCATCAATATCTTCTCTACCATAATCCAAATACACTTTTTATCGTACTAAAAAGATTGCCTATTTCCTGAATAATTATCATAAGTACAACTATCAGTCCTGCTAAAGTTGTCATCATTGCCTGTTCTTCTCGCTCTGCTCTCTTTAAAACTAAGCTTAAAACAGCAACTATTATACCAACTCCAGCTATTTTGAATATTAAATCTATTTCCATTTTACGCTCCTTTTTAATTTATTACATAAACTTTTAAACTTATACAAGCAATATTGCAACAAAAACTCCTGATAAAACACCCAAGCTCCTATAAAGCTTACCCTTTTTATCATAAATTTCGTTCGCATATTCTATAAGAGAATTAAACTTGTCCTTATATATGGTTAATGCTGATATCTGACCTTCTGTATCACTCGAGCCTAGAAAATTACCTAGTGATATTAACTCTGTTTTTTCTTCATTCAGTAATTTATTATCCTTCTTAACTGCATTTTCCCATGCATAATGAAATGAAACCTCAGGAATAATTCCTGATTTGGCTTTATGTAAAAAAGTAAGCTCAGCATATGATGAATTTGCTGTTAACTCATCTATAATTTCCATAACCGTTAATGCTCTATGCCTTATCAGTATTGTAATCTCATCCACCATTTTTCTTATCAGTTCCAGCCTTCTTATTCTTTCCTTCAATGATGCTGACATACTAAGCCCTGTATATCCTGTTGCACATACCAGTAACATTACACCTATCAGCTTAAGCATCATAATTGCATCACCCCTCCATTAGAAACAGCCTGCATTTCCTTAACTTTACCTAATTCAGCACCACTTCCAAGAATAACTATATAATCAAATGCACCTAAATTAATCAGCTTTTTTATGTGCTTTCTTTTGTAGAGTTCATCCAATGTTCCAGCATGAGCAGTGGCAACTATCTTCACTCCTGAATTAATTGTTTGTACTAATGCCTTTACATCGGATTTACTCCCAATTTCATCACATACAATCAACTCTGGATTCATTACTCTAATAGCTGTTTCTATACCATCTGATTTAGGATAACCATCAAAAACATCACTTTTATTGCCTATATCATTTTGTGGCTCTCCCCTGTAGGTAGCTGCAATTTCCCCTCTTTCATCAATTATTGATACCCTCCAACGCTTTGACATAAGCCTGCATAAATCCTTAAGAAATGTAGTTTTACCACTTCCAGGACTACCAACAATTAATATTCCAACTGGTGATTGCACAAACAATTTGTTAAATATATCTTCAGCACAGCCAATAATTTGTCCTGAAATTCGAAAATTTAAACCATTAATATATTTTATGGTATCCACTCTTTGCTCCTTAACTACTGCGGTACCTGCAATTCCTACTCTATTACCACCTGTAATAGTTATAAAGCCTTGAGATAATTCCCTACTAAAACTATGTATGGAGTAATCACAAATTGCCTTAAAGCTATATTCTATATCTGATTGATTTACTTTTAATGCTAAACCTTCGTAATTAGTCATTCCACCATCTGCTGTTAAAAATCTTTCTTGTCCAAAAGAAACTATGCAAACTGGTCTTCCGATTCTAAGCCGAATTTCATGTATTTTTTGCTTTTCTTTTTCATCGATTTTAATAAGTGCTTGCTTTATAGTAGGTGAAAAATAATCAATTATCTTATTAAAACTACTTATCATTTTCATCTTTTTTTCTCCTTTATTTTTACATTACTTTTTATTTACTTAATTCTATGTAGATTTAATTAATAATATTACCAATATAAAATAAAAATGGACTTGTTAAATAACAAGCCCTAAATATGCATAAAATCTTTTCTAATTGTACTATACCTTATTAAAAACTAAACCATAGATTACACAATTGAAATGTAAACTATGGTTTGCTTATTATTTATTATTGTACTTTGATGATATGGATATCCTGTTGATAGCACGCTTTAACTTGAATTCTGCTTGCTTAAATTCTAAATCATTTAATTTCTTAGAAAGTGCCTCCCTTGCCTTGCGTTCAGCTTCTTTTGCTCTTTTAATATCAATTTCATCATGCCATTCAACAGAAGTAGCTATAATCGTTGTTTTATCCTTTGATACTTTTACTAACCCTTGTGATATTGCTGCTGTTTTAAACTCATTTCCTATCTTAATTCTCAAAGGTCCCGGTGGCAATATTGAAACATAGCTTTCATGTCGTGCTAATATTCCAATCTCACCACAAACCGTACTTAAAATCACCTGCTCAGTTTCTCCATCAAAGAATACCTTATCAGGAGTTACAACCTTCAAGCTAAACAGTGCCATTAAATATCACCCTTTTTTGCTTTATTAACTGCCTCATCAATAGTACCTACAAAAAGGAACGCTGATTCAGGTAAATCATCATGTATACCTTCTATTATTTCTTTAAATCCTCTAATTGTTTCTTTAATCGGAACATATTTACCCTTCATTCCTGTAAATTGTTCAGCAACTTTAAATGGCTGTGATAAAAATCGTTGTATCTTCCTTGCACGATTAACAATGAGCTTGTCTTCATCAGATAACTCATCCATACCCATAATAGCGATAATATCCTGTAACTCCTTATATCTTTGCAAAATAGTTTGGACACTTCTTGCTACCTCATAATGTTCATTGCCAACTACTTCAGGAGAAAGAATTCTTGAGTTACTATCAAGCGGGTCAACAGCAGGATAAATTCCCAATGAAGCAATTTGCCTTGATAAAACTGTGGTTGCATCAAGATGTGCAAAGGTTGTTGCAGGAGCAGGGTCTGTCAAGTCATCAGCTGGAACATATACTGCCTGTACAGATGTTATCGAACCCTTTTTAGTGGATGTAATGCGTTCCTGTAATGCGCCCATTTCTGTTGCAAGTGTTGGCTGATATCCAACAGCTGATGGCATTCGTCCTAACAACGCTGAAACCTCAGAACCTGCTTGTGTAAATCTGAAAATATTGTCAATAAACAAAAGCACATCCTGGCCTTCAACATCTCTAAAATATTCAGCCATCGTCAAACCAGAAAGTCCTACCCTCATTCTTGCTCCCGGTGGTTCATTCATCTGTCCATATACTAATACAGTTTTATCAATAACTCCGCTTGCAATCATTTCATTGTAAAGGTCATTACCTTCCCTTGTTCTTTCTCCAACTCCAGCAAATACGGATATTCCACCATGCTCATTTGCAATGTTATTTATAAGTTCCTGTATTAATACAGTTTTTCCTACACCAGCGCCGCCAAATAAACCGATTTTACCTCCCTTTAGGTAAGGAGCAATCAAATCTATAACCTTTATACCTGTTTCTAAAACTTCATTAGATGCTGCCTGTTCTTCATAGCTCGGTGGTTCTCTATGGATTTGCCATTTGTCAGTTACTGATTCAAACGCTTTTTCATCTATAGGCTCACCTAAAAGATTAAAAACTCTTCCCAACACTTCTTTTCCAACTGGAACTTTTATAGGTCCTCCAGTATCAATTGCATTCATTCCTCTAACCAGTCCGTCAGTACTGTTCATGGAAATGCACCGTACTATATCATCACCTATATGCTGTGCAACCTCAACTACAACTCTTTGCCCATTATTATCTATTTCAATAGCATTTAATAATCTTGGTAGACTTTCCTTATCAAACCTTATATCTACTACCGCACCAATAATCTGGACAATCCTTCCGATATTCTGCATACTTTCCTCCTTAGCAATTGAAAATATTATATACCCTGCATATCATATTTCCAATCAAATTAGGTCTGTGTACTTGCACCACCCACAATTTCTGTTATTTCCTGCGTAATTGTATTTTGACGAGCCCTATTGTATATTAATGATAATTCATCTATCATTGCAGCTGCATTATCCGATGCGTTATCCATAGCAATTCGTCTTGCCGCTAATTCTGCTGCATATGAGTCAACAATAGCTCCGTAAAGTATTCCTGAAACATATTGTGGTATCAACATTCTGAAAACCTCTTCAGCAGATGGTTCATAGGTTGTTAGATTATTCTTTCTTTCCATTCCTTCATTCTCAATAGGCAAAACACTGACACATTTCTCTTCCTGTGTAAGCGATGATACATAACTTGTATATACAAGCTCTATCCTATCAATTTTACCAGCAATAAATGCTTCTACAATTCTATCAGAAATATTTGCTGCGTCATAAATATCAATACTTTCAGCTATATTAGTATATTTGGCCATTATTTTAAAATTTCTCTTTTCAAAATATTCAACAGCCTTTTTACCAATAGGAAGTATAATTACATTCTTGCTCAGTGACAGTTCATTATATCTGTTTTGCGCCAATTTCAAAACATTTGTGTTATAACCACCTGCTAATCCCCTATCACCAGCAATTACAATCATTAACACATTATTGCTTGTTCCGTTGAACATGGATTCATATGTCCTATTTTCAGAAATTATTTCATGTATTGTTTCATACAACACATCAAAATACAATTTTACTTTATCTGATTTTTCCCTTGCACGCCTTAATTTCGATGAAGCAACAAGCCCCATAGCTTTAGTAATCTGCATTGTACTTTCTACGCTTTTAATACGGCGTTTTATATCCTTCATGTTAGCTGAAGCCATATTACATTCACCTTTCTATGATGGTATTTTACTGCTTATCCTTCATATATTTATTGATAAACATTTCCAATGCTTCTACTAAAAGTTTTTCGGTTGATTCATCTAAATCTTTGGTTTCTTTAATGGTTTTAGTAATATCAGGATATGAATTATCTATAAAGCTGAATAATTCCTTTTGAAAATCCAAAATATATTTTACTGGAATATCCTTTAAAAAGTTATTTACAACGGCATATATAATAATTACCTGATGTTCTACTGACATTGGCTCATTTTTATTCTGCTTCAATACCTCTACAATACGCTCTCCCTTTGCAAGGCGTTCCTTCGTATCCTTGTCTAAATCAGAAGCAAATTGTGAAAATGCCTGCAGCTCACGATATTGTGAATATGCCAACTTTAGCGAACCTGATACCTTCTTCATTGCTTTTATTTGTGCTGCACTTCCAACACGGGATACAGATATACCAGGATTAACAGCTGGTCTTACACCTGAATTAAATAAATCAGTTTCAAGGAATATTTGTCCATCAGTAATCGAAATTACATTTGTTGGAATATATGCCGATACATCTCCTGCTTGAGTTTCAATAATTGGTAGTGCTGTCAAGCTTCCACCACCATGCTTTTCATTTAAGCAGCATGCCCTTTCAAGCAATCTTGAATGTAAATAGAAAACATCTCCAGGATATGCCTCACGACCAGGTGGTCTTTTAAGCAATAATGATAATGTACGATAAGCTACAGCGTGTTTAGATAAATCATCATAAACACATAAAACATCTTTACCCTTATTAAGAAAATATTCACCCATAGCACAGCCTGAATAAGGTGCAATATATTGTAGCGGAGCTAATTCAGATGCTGTTGCTGATACAACAATTGTATAATCCATTGCACCTGCTTTTGTTAAAATATCTACCACATTTGCAACTGTAGAACGCTTTTGACCTATGGCAACATAAATACAGATTACATCCTTATCGTGCTGATTTATAATTGTGTCAAGAGCAATAGAGGTTTTACCAGTTTGCCTATCACCAATAATAAGCTCTCTCTGTCCCCTTCCTATCGGTATCATTGAGTCAACAGCTTTAATACCAGTTTGAAGTGGCTTATGAACAGATCTTCTTGAAATTATTCCAGGAGCATTCCTTTCAATAGGGGCAGTTTCTGTTGTTAATATAGGCCCCTTACCATCAATTGGTTGACCCAATGCATTTACTACCCTACCAAGAAGTTCCTCCCCAACAGGAACAGAAACAATCTTACCTGTCCTTTTTACAATATCTCCTTCTTTAATATCCGAATCAGAACCTAGCATTATTGTTCCTACAAAATCCTGTTCCAGATTCAATGCGATTCCATATACACCATTCTTAAACTCTAACAATTCACCAGATAAGCAATTATCCAATCCATGAATATTAGCAATTCCATCGCCAACAGTTACAACTGTTCCTATATCCGTCAGCTCTATTTTTGAACTGTAATTTTTTATTTGCTCTTTTATTATATTTGCTATTTCATCCGGGCGTAAGTTCATTTATACACCTTCTTTAATTTTATTATGCACTGTAAACAGTATTAAGCCTGTTTTAACTGCTTAGTTATATCCTTTAACTTTCCTCTTATGCTGTTATCAATTTGAGTATTGCCATATCTTATAATAATCCCTCCCAGAATTTCAGGAGAAACTACTTCAATAAGCTTAACCTTCTTATCAAACTTTTTCGATAATTTATCAATAAGCTTTTGTCTTGTTTCATCAGTCAAAGGAACACTTGTTGTCGCAGTTATTTCTATGATATTATTGAATGAATTATAATTTTTATTATATTCATCCACTATGCTTTCAAAGTAATTTAAACGCTTTTTTTCTACTAAAACACAAAGAAAATTATAAGCAATACTATCATTTTTAAAAAATTTTGAAAGAATATTAAGTTTATCAGCTAGTGGTATTGTCGGAACAGACAATAGTTTCTGCAAATCTTTATGCTCAACAAGGACTTCCCTGTATTTATTGATTTTATCATAAACCAAATTAACACAATTTTCATCTTTACTTAGTTCAAACAACGCATCAGCATAAAGCTTGCTCACTTGTTCCATCATTTTAATTCACCCACATTTTCAATAAACTTATCAATCAAAAGTTCATGGTCAGTCTTGCTTAATTCTTTTCCTATTACTTTTTCAGCTACTATTATTGCAATTTCAGAAATTTCATCCTTAATTTCACTCTTTGTACGCTTTCTTTCGCGTTCAATTTCTTCATTCGCTCTTAATACTATATTATTAGCTTCAGTTTTTGCTTGAGCAATTATTTCATCTGAATGAATCTGAGCTTTCTTAGTAGCATTCTTTATTATCTCTGCTGATTCCTCTTTTGCATTCGATAATAATAAATTATAATCTGCTTCAAGCTTCTTTGCATTATTCATTGCTTCATCAGCTTTAGAATAAGTAGTACTTATATCATTTGACCTTTCTTCTAAAACCTTATTAACTCTTTCAAAAAGCAAATATTTTATCACTAGAAACAATATTAATGTGTTTATCAGTGTAAAAATAATGCTACTTGCATCTATAGAAAGGAAATCCAGAATCTTAACAGTTGAAATAAAATTTCCTGATAAATCAATCAGATTCAATAATTCTCACCTCTTTTTTATATAATAAAAATAGATATGTGAATTATTAAATTATAACTTATCTATAAATGGATTAATGAATAGTAGAATTAATGCTACAACGAAACCGTAAATTCCTGTTGATTCTGCAACTGCACAACCTACAAGCATAGTTCTTGTAATTGCACCTGATGCCTCTGGCTGACGACCTACTGCTTCAGTAGCTTTACCAGCCGCATATCCTTGTCCTATACCAGGACCGAAACCTGATATCATTGCTATACCTGCACCAATTGCTGATGCTGCTAATACAATTGCCTTTTCCATAAATAAATCCTCCTGTTTTATATACTGTTCTTATTCTTCTTCACTTTCATTAGCTGAACCAATGTATACCATTGATAGCATAACGAAAATAAAAGCTTGCATAACTGCACTAAACAAATCAAAGTACACCGATAAAACCGCTGGTATACCAATTGTTGCTAAAGGCACTGATAAGCCCAATGCAGTAGATAGTCCCGTTAACGCAAAATACACAAGCATGGTTATTACCATTCCACCTGCAATATTTCCAAAATGACGAAAGCTTAATGAAATAGGTGATACGAATAAACTTACAATATTAAGTGGTGTCATAAATACTACCGGTTCAGTAAATCCCTTGAGGTATCCACCTATACCATTTGCCTTAATGTTACATGCCTGCACCATAAAAAATGTGAGCAATGCCCATGTTAATGTAGTATTATAGTCAGCTGTCATTGGCCTTAATCCAACAAGTCCAACTAGGCTACCAAATAATGAAAACATAAATAATGTAGCCATATATGGTGCAAAAGCCATGTTCCTTTTACCCATTGTATCAAGAACAAGCTTATTCACTGTTGTAACTATAAGCTCGGCAATGCTTTGTCTTTTACTGGGGATTTTCTGCATATTATGTGTTAAAAAAAGTATTAGTGCTGTAATAAATGCAATTATAATCCATCCAACAACAATAGTCTCGGATATTTTTACCTCTAACCCCAAAATATCAACAGTAAAATAATGAGGTCCTTGCACATTCATTTACTAACTACCCCCTTTATATTTTAGAATCGCACCACCAGTATAAATTAATTTAGGATAAAATAATGGTATCATAGCTCCTAATGGGTGTATAAGGTCAATTTTCACTGAGACAAAGAAAAAAGTTCCTACAATGAGCAATCTTAGAAAATATCCTGTTGTCATTGTAATCTGAGCACCTTTTTTACTTACTGTTAAGGTGCGTTCAATAAACATCCCCAGTAAAAGCATGTTTAATAGCATGACTGCTGTACCAAGCAGTAAACCTATCGGAATTGAAATTTTAATCCCAATAATAGCTATGGAAATCAGAAAAAAAGCAACATTTAAAAACACTGAATAAAATGCAATCTTTTTTAACTCTTCCTTTACCTCAATGCCTACCACTCTATACCTCCTGATTAAAAACTAATAATATGAGTTATTGTAACATGTTTTGTTGAATAAAAATCTAATAATTCTTTAAATTTTATCACATAAATTATGTTTTTATTGTAATTGAGTTTCAAAAAAATGTATAAATATTTACAATCTTTCAATTAAATCAATTAATAAGAAATTTATTTACTCTTTATCTTCATTATTATTTACTTCATTGTTGGTTTTATCTATATCTTTTACATTTTCTTTTTTATTTTTTCCCTTAGACATCTTTACCATAAAGTAAATAAATACCTCCAGAGAAATTATTACAAGCAGTATAAATATTAAAATTGGGATTAAGCCTATTTTATTATCTTTATCAGTATCTTTCTTTTTAGTTTCTTTTTTATTATCACTGCTTTTATCCTTCTTACTGTCACTCGACTTGCTTGAATTATCCTTATTACCAGCACTTACATCAACTACACCATGTGCTCCACCAATAATTATGTCGTCAACATCACAGTTTGTTTCAGTCAAATATCCAGTTATCCATGCAAGTGGAGTATTCCAGTTAATTGTACACTCATTAACAGACCATGCTTCAATATGGTCTAAATAGCATAGCTGTGGGTCCTTCTGTCCTAACTTCCAGCCTGAACCCTTAACCCATGGGTCTTGCATCCCTGAGTTTGGTCCACCCACTAAAATTCCTGATGGAGCCTTTGGAAAGTTTTTATCAACCTGATTTGACCAGAAACGGTGGTGTGGATTTTCTGCATAATGTGAGCCATAGCCTGTAACATAAGAATAATCTACAGGATTTCGTCCCATTATATAATCCATCGCAGTAGTTACACCATTCAGGTACTTCTCATCTTCAGTAAAATCATATGCATAAGCCATTACAATCGCTGAATTAACAACAAATGAATTAGAGCCCCATGGATATCCCTTTATATCAAGATTAAATACTGTGCATGGTTTTAAAGGAATACCATAGCCTTGTGACTCTTCAATCTCTATGTAGAAATCTGCTGCAGAAATAATATTATCCTTGACTGTATCTAATTCCGAACTTGATAAATCATTATCTGTAATGCTAAGTGATAGATTACCTAATGCAGCTGTGTGTCCCCAGTTAAAGCTTCCAACTGTATCTGTCTCTTCACCACCTACAAGAACAGTAGGCATTTCTAGAAAATGCTTTGATTTCTTCATATCAGAATAATATTTTTCATCACCTGTTGCAATAAATAATTCACATGCTGCCCAATAAAACTCATCTGTAACATTATCATCACCGTATGCACCACCACCAATTGACTCATCTAAAGGTGCATATCTATCAGGATGTTTCTTTGCAGCCTCATATGTTTTTTCAGCAATTTCCAAGCATTTATCAGCAAAGCTTGAATCTAAATCCTTCCATAATCTATACCCTTGTGCTGAAACAGCTGAAACATTCAGCGTTGCTGCTGTTGTCGGAGGCTTTATAATTCTTGGCTGTTCATCTGCAGCAGGTTCAATAGCTAAACCTGTCCATGATTCATCATGAACCTTATGATATACCATACCAGCATACTTTGAATCATCGGGCACTATCATCTTATGCATCCATTCAAGCTCATATCTTGCTTCATCCAGTATATCAGGATATCCGTTTCCGCTTTCAGGTATGTTCATTGTGCAATCATCATACATTACAGAATATTCACTGTTATTAGCTAGTACCCGTTCATACTGATTCTGCATTGTCCAGACTGAAATCCCACCGTTAACTATATACTTACCATGATCACCTGCATCATACCATCCGCCAGTTACATCTAAAGTATAATTTTCAGTATAATCCCATGATGAACCTGTGCTAACATTTTCTGTTGTTGCCTTATCAGGATTATGACCAGCAGCTCTTGCCCATTGCGAATTATAAACATACTTTTCTTCTATATCAATTCCACTTCTGTTATGATAAAAATACTTCAGTGCATCATAAAGCATATTTGTGTATAAATTACCATCAGAAATCTCAAAAGGATAGCTTGTTGCACCATTATCTGCTTTAATATAATATCCTGTTCCTACTTCGTCAAAATCGCTAAAATCAAGTATATGTACATCATCACCGGAATCTTCATCAAAGCCATGAGGAATTGATTTTCCAGAATAAACTTTATTATCTGAACTGTCGTAAATTTCAAAACCTATTTCTTTTTTTGAATCCGATATAAGTGTTGCCTTTTTATTTAAGTTTTGGTAATATCCTAATTGATTGAGTAAAACCTCCTTACGCTGATATGGTTCTTCATGAACGAAGTCATTTTCATCACTTGTTAAGTCAATTAATGACATATTATCAAAACTTAAAACAGTTCCAGCTGGGAAACAATCCTGAGGAGTATATTGTCCTGCCCCTCCGAAATGGAATGCCCATTCAGCAACATCCAATGATTCAATTGCAACAAATTCCATTTCAACTTTTTTTGTCTCATTTGCACCAATTGAAATAAGTCCCCAGTTAGAATCATAATCCTCAGGGCCCGTATTACTATGCCATACCTCTCCAGCCTTTGCCGAACCCACAGTTACTGCATCTAGATTACCTATTTTAGTATAATATTGTCCACTATTACTTGCTGTGATTTCGTATGAAATTTTATATTTGTGACCTTTTACAATTTTCAATCCTCTATGCCTGAACTGACAATCCCATCTATCTTCTCCTCCTCTTTGTGCACCACCAGGATTAATAATTGTAATATTATATTTACCTCCCGAAATATCAAACTCCATCTTTCCAGGAATTGATTCACAAATATGCCACGGTAATCCTACGCCGTCATCAAAGTCGGTTTGACCTAATTGTTGACCCGCTGACACTTTCATTGTTTTAAAAAAGTATGGGTTAATTACACTACCAATAAGTGTTGTAGCCATAACACCAGCCACTAACACCTTTGTAATTCTCTTGTTTGTCATTTTTTCCTCCTATAATAAAAAATATTTTTCACATAAAATATAAAAAACAATACTATTATTTTATACTATTTCTATATTAATGTAAAGTATATTAATTATAAATTTTAATTTTCACATTAAATCCATAATAATTGGTAACTAATTCGTTTAAATACAAACTTAAATTATAAGTAAAAAGCAAAATCAGTATGTAAAAATTGGTAAGTTTATTATGATAAAAAAACCCACGCTTTTGCATGGGTTTTCTTTATTTGGTTGGGATAGATGGATTCGAACCATCGGAATGACGGAGTCAAAGTCCGTTGCCTTACCGCTTGGCTATATCCCAATGTTTCCAAAATCGCCGACTAATTAATTATATCAGAAAACAAATCATAATGCAAGCTTTTCTTTCTATTTCGTTACTTTACATAAATATTAACATTATATTTTAAGCTAATCATACAATTAACTTCCATATTATATACCGATATTCCTTAATTATTCATATTTTTTTCATAGGTTCATAGATATTTACCCTGTTCTACATAAAAAATTAGATTGCAAAAAATCATTCTATGCTGAAACATTCATATATTTTTGAATGATAAAATAACCTAAACGACTAAATTAATCATTTTAGGTATTAATAAACCACCCTGCCTTTTAGCATGGTGGTTTAATTAATACCTATACTATTGCCCCTTGAGTTACTTTTATCCTATCTACTTATCTCTAAAGTATAAATTATACACTTCTTACAATCTTTAGTTCATGTAAATTCGTATCAATGATCACTTTCTTCAAAGGAGTTAGCTATGGATTATTCCTCATTTAAAATATTGTGTAAACCGTATGATAATACCATTAAGCTATCACCTAAATGAACATTTTCAACCACTATATCCTCATAATCAAGCCTTAAATCATAGTGACTAAAATTCCAAAATCCCTTTATTCCATATGAAATAAGCTTATTCGCAATCTCTTGTGACGCTGTTTTGGGAATACATAAAATTGCCGCCACTGGTGAATTTTTTTTGCAAAACTCCTCTAATTCATCAATATTAGTCACCTTTATACCTGACAAATCAAGACCACAGACAGCAGGGTCCTTATCAAATATACCTATAAGCTCAAAGCCCCGCAACTTAAAATTTATATGAGCAGCAATGGCCTTTCCCAAATTACCAGCACCGATAAGGATAGTTTTTCTTGAAGAATTAAGCCCCAGTATCCTTCCTATCTCAATTTGCAACGCCTTGACATTATAACCATAACCTTGCTGTCCAAAGCCTCCAAAACAATTTAAATCTTGTCTTATTTGGGATGCAGTAATGCCCATTTTCTCAGACAATTCCCTTGATGATATTCTAGTTACATTCTGTGCATCAAGTTCCCCTAAAAATCTATAATATCTCGGTAACCGCTTGATTACTGATGGTGAAACAGAGTTCTTCAAAATATTCCCCTCCAAATGGCAGATGCTTTTATATTAGTTTAAAAGTGCCTTTAATCTAGCATTAACTTCATGTAGGAATTCCTCAGAATCAACCTTTTTCTTATTTTCAAGGCTTGATATTGCAATTAAATCCCCTGTCATAACGCCTTCTTCTATTGTCTGAATTGTTGCTTGTTCTAGTTTATTTGCAAAATCGCAAAGTGCTGATATATTATCCAATTCTCCTCTTTTTCTCAATGCCCCCGTCCATGCAAATATTGTTGCAACAGAGTTTGTAGAGGTTTTCTCACCCTTTAGATATTTGTAATAATGCCTTTGAACAGTGCCGTGTGCAGCCTCATATTCATAAACACCATCCGGTGAAACAAGCACTGATGTCATCATTGCAAGACTTCCGTAAGCAGTTGCAATCATATCGGACATAACATCACCATCATAGTTTTTACACGCCCAGATATATCCACCACTCGAACGAATAACTCTTGCAACAGCATCGTCAATTAATGTATAGAAGTACTCAATACCAGCTTCCTTAAATTTATCCTTATATTCAGTTTCATAAATCTCATTGAAAATATCTTTAAAACGATGGTCATATGTCTTAGAAATTGTATCCTTAGTTGCAAACCATACATCCTGTTTCAAATCAAGTCCATAATTCAAGCATGACCTAGCAAAACTAGCTATACTTTTATCTGTGTTGTGTACTCCCTGTATAATTCCATCACCACTGAATTCGTGAATTGTCTGTCGAGTTTCATTACCATTTTTATCAGTGAACACAAGCTCAGCCTTGCCTCCAGTTTCTGCTTTCATCTCAACATTTTTATAAATATCACCATAAGCATGACGAGCAATGGTTATTGGCTTTGTCCATGTTGGAATAAAAGGAGTAATACCTTTTACTAAAATAGGAGTTCTGAATACAGTTCCATCTAAAATTGCACGAATTGTACCATTTGGTGATTTCCACATTTCCTTCAAATTGTATTCAGTCATTCTGTCAGCATTAGGTGTAATTGTTGCACATTTTACAGCAACACCATATTTTTTTGTAGCCTCTGCACTATCATATGTTACTTTATCATTAGTTTCATTTCTATACTCTAACCCTAAGTCATAATATTCAGTTTTTAAATCAATATATGGTTCAAGCAAAATTTCCTTTATCCATTTCCAAAGAACCCTTGTCATCTCATCTCCGTCCATCTCAACGAGAGGGGTTTTCATCTGAATTTTATCCGCCATTTTTGACATACCTCCATTATAATTTAATAGCTATAAATCTATCTCCATAATAACAATAATTATATCTTATAATTTCAGCTATATTACATATTAATCCAATTGCATCTTTGTGTAATTCAATAAGCCACCAGCTAATATAATATCTCTTTCACGATTGCTTACTTCACAAAGCACAGGAATTTCTTTACCATTTGTCTTATTCAAAAATGTAAACTCACCTACTCCACTTTCAAGCTTAGATTTAATATCAGCTAATACAAGGTCATCATTCAATGAGATATTGTCATAATCTGCCTCATTCTTAAATATAAGCGGAACAATTCCAGCATTGATAAGATTAGCACGATGAATTCTTGCAAATGATTTCACAAGCACAGCCTTTACTCCAAGGTAAAGTGGTGCTAAAGCAGCATGCTCCCTTGATGAACCTTGTCCATAATTTGAGCCACCTACAATTATGCTCTTACCAAATTCCAATGCTCTCTTTGGGAACTCCTCATCACATACTGTAAAACAGTATTGTGATATTGCAGGAATATTAGAACGAAGTGGCAATATTTTTGCACCTGCAGGCATAATATGGTCAGTAGTAATATTATCTCCTACCTTTAATGAACATTTTGCCTCAATGCTGTCTGCAAGTGGAACTGTTGTTGGGAATGGCTTAATATTTGGACCCCTTAAAATCTCAACACTGTCCATATCCTTTTCATCAACTGGTGGTACAACCATATTATCATTTATCATGAAAATCTCTGGCAACTTAAATTCAGGCATTTCACCAATTTCTCTTGGGTCAGTAAATACACCCTTTATAGCCGAAATTGCAGCTGTTTCTGGTGAAACAAGATAGATTTGTGCATCCCTAGTACCTGAACGCCCCTCAAAGTTTCTATTAAATGTTCTTAATGAAATACCCTTTGAATTTGGCGATTGTCCCATACCAATACAAGGTCCACATGCACTCTCAAGTATTCTTGCACCTGCATCAATCATTATTGATAATGCACCGTTTTCTGCAAGCATATTAAGTACCTGTTTTGAACCGGGTGCAATTGAAAGTGATACATCAGGGTGAACAGTTTTACCCTTTAGAATATGTGCAACCTTCATCATATCAAGTAATGATGAGTTTGTGCATGAGCCAATGCATACCTGGTCAATCTTTATATTACCAATCTCAGCAACAGATTTAACATTATCAGGTGAATGTGGACAAGCAGCTAATGGAACTAATTCGCTAAGATTTATTTCTACAACCTCATCATATACAGCATCTTCATCAGCAGCAAGTGGAATATAATCCTCTTCACGATTTTGTGCCTTTAAAAATTCTCTTGTTACTTCATCAGATGGGAATATTGAAGTAGTTGCCCCTAATTCAGCACCCATATTTGTAATAGTTGCTCTTTCAGGAACAGACAATGTCTTTACTCCCTCACCACAATATTCAATTACCTTGCCGACACCGCCCTTAACGGACAATCTTCTTAAAACCTCAAGAATTACATCTTTTGCTGAAACCCATGAATTTAGCTTTCCTGTCAATTCAACCTTTACAATTTTAGGATATGTAATATAGTAAGCTCCACCGCCCATAGCAACTGCAACATCCAAACCACCAGCACCTATTGCAATCATACCTATTCCACCGCCTGTTGGTGTATGGCTATCAGAGCCGATAAGAGTCTTACCCGGCTTGCCAAATCTTTCTAAATGAACCTGATGGCAAATACCATTACCAGGTCTTGAGAAATAAATTCCATGCTTTTTAGCAATACTACCAATAAATCTGTGGTCATCTGC
>JAAYPV010000056.1 GCA_012519635.1 Clostridiales bacterium | reverse complement strand
AAATATAATTTTAAGTGGCTTAATCCTGCTACTAATAAAATTGAGAATAAAGCACCAGATTATGCTGGTCATTCAGAGTTGCGTTATAAATCATTCCATAATGGCGTTGGTGATGATATTGTAATAATTTTCACAATTCCAAAACAGATAGAAGCAACTCCATAAGGTGCTAATACGAAATAAAGGCAGTCGAACGATTGTCCGTCTGCCTTTGTTTAGTATGTATTTTTAATAAGATATTATAAACATATTAACATACCAATCAATAATCTGTTTTCCAAAAAGTGTTCCAATAACAATTCCTAATGCAAGGTATGGACCGAATGGAATTTTAGATTCTTTGGTAATTGCTTTGCTTATTATTCCACCAATTGCAGCAAACAAAATGCCAGCAAAAGCGGAAACAATAATTGCTTTATGTCCAATAAACAAACCGCTGCAAGCCATTAAAATAGTATCACCAAGTTCGATACCACGAACTTTTTCACCGGTTTCTTTTTTTATCACATAACCGCTTATTTCGCCGATAAGAAAGAAAGGCACGCTTACATATAAAGCACCGGTTATTCTTTGAAGAATGGTAAGCTCTTTGGTGAAGATGGCAGCTGGAATACTAAGTATTGCAATTAGCACTAATACAGAGAGGTTCATTTCAAATGTATCTAGGTCAATAAATGCAATAACAATTAATATTGAAAAAAATATGCAGGTTAGGATTGAGTTTATATTGATATCCATAATCGTAAATGTTATAATATAGAGCATAGCATTTAATGCTTCAATAATAGGGTAACGGGGTGAAATTTTAGCATTACAGTTGCGACATTTTCCTTTAAGGATAAACCAACTGATGATGGGGATTAAATCAAATCGACGAATTTGGGTGTTGCAGTTCGTGCAATGAGAGGCTCGTTTAATAACGGATTTGTTTTTTGGGATTCGGTAGATGCAGACATTAAGAAAGCTGCCGATTGTGATTCCTAGAAATGTTATTATACCATAGACTACAATGTAGAAACCAGCATCCAAATATGGTAGTTTTAGAATTGCTGAGAACATAGTGTAAACCCTCCACTTTATTATTTTATTTTATATATAGTTTACCATAGAATATTTGCAAATACAAGAAAAAAAGAAAATTTGAACGGAGGTAGAACATGAGAAATATACCTATTGGTCAATATCTTGTTGAAAACAACCTTATAACTCAGCAACAGCTTGAGAATATTCTTCAAGCACAGCGTGAGGCACAAGGGCAAAAGCGTTTTGGTGATGTGATAGTGGAACTGGGCTATATGTCTGAGGTTCGCTTTGCGCAGGCTCTTGCTGGTAAGCTGAAGGTTGCATATGTTGACCTGGATAGAACTGAGATTGATTTTGAGGCAGTAAGTAAAATACCAGAATCACTTGCAAAGAAGCATACTGTTATCGCAATTAATATTCAGGGAAAAAGATTAACTGTTGCAACGGATGACCCTATAAACTTTAATATTCTAGAGGATATTAAGGTTTTCACAGGAATGGATACAATTCCGGTATTAGCAACAAGAACAGCAATCAATAAGGCGATAGGAAAGCATTATTCAATGCAGAATGTTGATAGTGTTCTTGAAGGTGTAAGCCAGTTTGTAGAAGAAGAGGAAGACGATGACGGCTCAAAGGATAGAGTTGAGAGTGCACCTATTGTTAAGCTTGCTACAACAATAGTTGAAAATGCATTCAGAGCGGACGCTACTGATATACATATCGAGCCATTTAAAACCTATACAAGAATTCGTATTCGTGTAAATGGTGATTTGATTGAGCTTATGAACATATCAAATGTAGTACATAATTCACTTACAACCAGATTAAAGCTGATAAGTGGTATGAACATAGCTGAAAAGCGTGTTCCACAGGACGGTCGTTTCTCACAGGTTGTTGACAACACAACACTTGATGTTCGTGTATCTTCAATTCCGACAGTTAATGGTGAGAAGTTGGTTATCCGTATTTTATCAACTGGTCAGATTGCATTGAGAAAAATTACTGATTTGGGTATGACAGATTACAACTATGAAATGTTTGAGAAAATGATAAAATGCCCACATGGTGTTGTACTTGTAACAGGACCAACTGGTAGTGGTAAAACAACAACATTATACGCTGCACTTGGCGAAATAGCAAAGCCAAATGTTAATGTTATTACTGTTGAGGACCCAGTTGAGAAGAATATTGATGGAATCAACCAAGTACAGGTTAACACTAAGGCGGGAATGACCTTTGCGGCTGCATTGCGTTCAATTTTGCGTCAGGACCCTGATATTGTAATGGTCGGAGAGATGCGTGACTCTGAAACTGCTGAAATTGGTATCAGAGCTGCTATCACAGGACACTTAGTGTTGTCCACATTGCACACTAACGACGCTGCATCAACAATTGTTCGTTTGGTGGACATGGGAATACCTCCATACATGGTTGCTACATCACTTATTGGTGTTATAGCACAGCGTCTTGTAAAGGTATTATGTCCTAAATGCAAGAAGCCAAGATTATCGACTCCAGAAGAAAACCGTCTTATGAAGATAAATGAATCTACCACAATATTCGACGCACATGGTTGTCCTGAATGTAATAACACAGGTTATGTAGGTCGTACAGCTATTCATGAGATTATACAAGCGACAGCAGGTATCTCTACATTGATTGCTGAGGGAGCAGGAAAGGAACAGCTTGAAGAGGCAGCGAAGAAGAATGGAACAAGACTTTTGAGGGATAACGTATCAGAACTTGTTCAGGCTGGCACAACTTCCATTGATGAATTGATCAGAGTAACATTCTCAGTATAGGAAGATAGTTAGAATAAAATCCTAAGATGTGAATATATATAAAAGGAGGAGTAGTATTGTGATAGAGATCAATAAAATTTTGGACGAGGTTCGAGTGCTGGGCTGTTCTGACTTGCATTTTACAGTAGGAATTGCACCTGTTGTAAGACTCAATGGTTCTCTTCGAAAACTAAGCTCCTATCCCGTAATGGACGAGGAAGCAATAGTGGATTTAGTTGACCAGATGGTTACAGACAAGCAGAAAAGGTCTATTGTAAACAGAGTTGATACTGACTTTTCATTTTTAACAAGGCGTGGATATCGTCACAGGGTTAATGTGTACTTTCAAAGGGGTAGCACAGCTATTGCAATAAGACTTTTGAGAAATGACATACCAACGCTTGAAGATTTGTTATTACCTCCGATTATGGCTGATTTTGCGATGCGTCCGAGAGGACTTGTACTTGTAACAGGGCCTACAGGTAGCGGTAAGTCAACAACGCTTGCGGCGATGATTGATTACATAAATGTTAACAGAAGTTCTCATATAATTACAATAGAAGACCCTATTGAGTATGTTCACGAGCATAAACGCTGCATGGTCAATCAGAGAGAGGTAGGTGCAGACGTAGATAGCTTTGCAGGAGCATTAAGGGCTGCACTTCGTGAGGACCCGGATGTTATACTCGTAGGAGAGATGCGTGACTTTGAAACAGTAACTGCTGCAGTAACTGCTGCTGAAACTGGACACTTGGTTATGTCTACATTGCACACAACCAGTGCATCTGATACAATCAACCGTATCATAGACGTATATCCACAACATCAGCAGGTACAGATTAGGACACAGCTTGCAAACATACTTGTTGGAGTAATTTCACAGACATTGTTACCTAAGAAGGATGGTTCTGGACGAATTGCATGTTTAGAGGTATTGAATGTAACTGATGCTTGTTCAGCGATGATAAGAGATAATAAGGTACATTTGATACAATCAGCAATTCAGACAGGTAAGCAATATGGAATGCTTTGCTTTGACCAGGAGCTTGCAAGGCTTGTTAAGAACAATGTTGTATATGAGGCTGACGCAGTAGACAGGTGTCATGACAAGGTAGAATTTTACCGTTATCTCAATGCAAAGGACTAATATAAAAGGCATGTAAAGGGAGTAAGGCTACATAAGGTTTCCAACCAAACTGACAACAAAGATTAAATAACAGTAACAACTTTTGTGTAAAACTAACAAAACAGGATATAGATTAAATGTTAATTGCACAAAGATTATTAATAAATTATTTAAACTTAAAAAAATTATTGACTTTAGAAATATTGATTGGTATAATATACTTACAAGATACAGGTAAGGTCAACAAAACCAATACAGATACATATAATGGACTGTGTGTATCTTGCGTAGGGAAAGTACATTTCTCTCGTACTGGAGAAATGCTTTTATAACATTTTATCACAACTTTTTATTTATTGGAGGAGGTTTTTT
>JAAYPV010000055.1 GCA_012519635.1 Clostridiales bacterium | reverse complement strand
CTTGCAAAAAAGGAAGTAAATAAGTTATCTGGAGGACAAAAGCAACTTGTGGCAATGCAAGGGCTATTATAAATAATCCAAACATTATTCTGGCAGATGAGCCAGTGGGTTCGTTAGATTCATAGACTTCAGGTAATATCATGGAGCTGTTTAAAAAACTTAACTCAATGGGTAAAGTGTAACGCATTATCTTACCATAGCGAATATATGTAAGAAAAGAATAGAAAATCCTAACAGTAAAATTATGTAAATAATTGACGCAACCTTTAAAACACTAGCATTATAATGGATGGGTGTTATATTTTATAGTCAGCATTTTTTTGATATTTCAATCAGGATAGATAGTTAATTATCTTGAAAAGGATAAAAAATAAACAATAACATAAGTCATTTTGTTATAGTTTTCGTCAACATTTACTGGTAATGGATATTGCATTTCTTACTCTTTTCGATTATAATAAGGAATATTAAAAAATAATGGTTGATTTTATAAAGAAACCAATCATTAACAGCATTTGAATATATTAGGGGGATATTTATTTTATGACCGATGCTAAAGTAATGACAATACAAGATATTTCGTGCTATGGGCAGTGCTCACTTACTGTTGCACTTCCTATAATTTCAGCCTGTGGAATAGAGACTGCAATTCTTCCATCTGCAGTTCTTTCAACACATACTGGAGGCTTTACAAATTTTACATTCCATGACCTCACAGATGATATTCCTAAGATTATGGAGCATTGGATGAGTGAAGGTATCAAGTTTGAATGTATTTATACTGGATATCTTGGAAGTCTGACACAAATTAAGCATGTAAAGGATTTATTCAGAAATGTGCTTAAGGAAGGCGGATTGAAAATAGTTGATCCAGCAATGGCTGATAACGGCAAGCTCTATTATGGCTTTGATATAGAATATGCACGAGCTATGGCAGGTCTTTGTGCAGATGCAGACATTATACTTCCTAATATAACAGAAGCTTGTTTTATGTGTGACAAGGAGTTTATTGCAAGCAATCATACACAGGGATATATAGATGATCTTCTTACTAAGCTAAAGGAGCTTGGTGCAAAGAATATAGTTCTTAAGGGTGTAAGCTATGAGGACTCAAAGCTTGGGATTGTTGTTTATAATACAGAAACTGATGAGAAGGATGAATATTTTAATGAAAGAGTAGCATGGACATCTCATGGAACTGGTGACTGTTATGCGGCAGCTTTGACAGGAGCAGTTTTACAGGGTATGAGTCTTTATGATGCTGCTGCTTTGGCTGCTGATTTCGTGGTTGAATCACTTAAGCTTACAAAGGGTGATGATAGTCACAGGTACGGGGTAAAGTTTGAGAAAGCTCTTCCAATGTTGGTAGAACGATTGAATAAATAGTTTTAGTTTTGTTAATAACAGCAATATATTTTTTAATGATATGGGTTTACACTGTTGTTTTACAAATTCCTAAATTGATAAATCAATTAATTTGTCTTGTAATCAGTTTTACTATGCAATATGGTTGTGTGTATGAAGTTATGAGATTAATACTTTAAGTTATAGACAAGTCCTTGAATTAATTAATTCAGGGACTTTTAATAGTTTAAGGGATACTTTGCTACAAGTATCCCTTATGATTTAATTTAATAAGATTTTAGTCGGCAAAATACCTTACGCCTGATTCAAAGATATACTGATTCTTGTTTCCGTCAACATTTTTGCTAATATTATTACCGATACGCTCACTATGTCCCATCTTACCTAAAACTCGGCCATCAGGAGAAGTGATACCCTCAATAGCAGCAAAAGAGGAGTTAGGATTATAGCGGACATTCAGAGTAGGCTCACCGTTTAAGTCAACATATTGAGTAGCAATTTGTCCGTTCTTAGCAAGCTTTTCAATGATTTCTGATGATGCGATAAAGCGCCCCTCACCATGTGAAATAGCAATAGTATGGATATCATCAACTTCACAAGCAGCAAGCCAAGGGGATTTATTTGAGGCAATTCTTGTTCTAACCATAGTTGCCTGATGTCGTGCAATTTTATTAAATGTAAGAGTAGGAGAACTGTCAGTCATATCAACAATTTTACCGTATGGCACAAGTCCGAGCTTGATTAATGCTTGGAAGCCGTTACAGATACCGAGCATAAGTCCGTCTCTATTATTGAGCAGCTCATGCACTGCATCCTTAATTCTAGGATTACGGAAGAATGTTGTAATGAATTTAGCACTTCCATCAGGTTCGTCACCACCACTGAATCCACCTGGCAACATTATAATTTGTGAGTTTTTAATTTCATGCTCAATTTTATTTAGCGACTCTTCAATGTCAGAGGCGGATAGATTTTTAATAATAACAACCTCAGGTATAGCTCCAGCCTTTTCAAAGGCTCTGGCAGTGTCATATTCACAGTTTGTGCCCGGGAAAACTGGAATAAGCACACGCGGCTTAGCTACTCTAACCTTTGGTGAAATAAATGATTTATTAATAAAGCTATATTTTTCTACCTTTTCATCGCTGTTTTCAATTTTTGATGGATAAATAGGCTCTAGCTTATCCTCCCAAGCCTGTTGTAGTTCATCAAGGCTTATTTTATATTTATTTGTATTGATAACATATTCGGATATAGTTTTTCCTAGTAATAAATCATCCTTATCAGCCTTGTCGTTAAGTTCAACTATGAATGAGCCATAGCAAGGTTTGAACAAAGTCTTTTGAGATATATCAGCAGTAAACTCAAAACCAATTTTATTTCCAAAACACATTTTAGCAATACCCTCAGCAATTCCACCGAATGATACAGCCCAAACAGATTTAGCTTTGCCATCTACAATAAGCTTTTCAACTCTATCAAAACATTTCTTTATACTTGAGAAATCAGGTAAATTATTTTCATTATATTCAGGTGTAATAAAGATTACATCACTACCAGCTTTTTTAAATTCAGGAGATACAACCTTATCAGCAGATGCCGTAGAAACAGCAAATGAAACCAATGTAGGAGGTACATCAATATCTTCAAATGTACCCGACATGGAATCCTTACCGCCGATTGAGCCACAACCCATTTCAAGCTGTGCATGGAAAGCACCTAAAAGAGCAGCAAATGGCTTGCCCCAGCGAGTAGGGTTATTTTTTGTTCTTTCAAAATACTCCTGGAAGGTCAGCCAGCATTTTTTATATGAGCCGCCGACAGCAACAACCTTAGCAATTGATTCTACAACGGCAAGCGTTGCACCATGATATGGGCTTTTATCACTTATATAAGGGTTATAGCCCCAGCTCATAACTGAGCAGGTATTTGTTTCTCCCTTCAGCACAGGAATTTTAGCAACCATTGATTGTACAGGAGTCAATTGATTGACACCACCTAAAGGCATAAGAACAGTGCCAGCACCGATTGTTGAATCAAAGCGGTCAATAAGCCCCTTTTGTGAGCAAATATTAAGGTTTGATGCCATGGATTTCCAGCCTTCAACAGAATCCTCAAAATTAACTGAATCAGTAATTGCAGGCTCTGTTACTTCTATATCAGTGTATTTAACAGCACCATTTGAGTTCAGGAATTCTCTTGAAAGGTCTACAATGGTATTTCCTTGCCATTCCATTCTCAAGCGTGGTTCTTCTGTTACAACAGCAACAACAGTTGCCTCAAGGTTTTCCTTTTTCGCCTCTGCTATAAATTTCTCGACATCTTCTTTAGCGATAACAATAGCCATACGCTCCTGAGATTCACTGATAGCAATTTCTGTTCCATCAAGACCCTCATATTTTTTTGGAACAGCGTCAAGATTTATGATAAGTCCATCGGTTAATTCTCCGATAGCAACGGAAACGCCGCCTGCACCAAAGTCATTGCTTCGTTTAATCATTTTTGTTACATCAGGGTTTCTGAAAAGTCTTTGTATCTTTCTTTCTTCAATAGGATTACCCTTTTGAACCTCAGCACCACACTCTTCCAAAGAGTCAAGGGTATGTGATTTTGATGAACCAGTTGCACCACCACAGCCATCACGACCTGTTTTACCTCCAAGAAGAATAACAATATCACCTGGCTGAGGTACTTCGCGTTTTATATTTTCAGCAGGAGCAGCACCCACAACAGCACCAAGCTCAAGTCTTTTTGCAACATAGCCCGGATGATAGATTTCAGTTACATGTCCAGTTGCAAGTCCAATCTGATTACCATATGAGCTGTATCCGTGAGCAGCCTCAACACAGATTTTTCTTTGAGGTAGCTTGCCTTTGATTGTATCCTCAACAGGAACAAGTGGGTTAGCAGCACCAGTAATTCTCATTGCCTGATAAACATAGGAACGCCCTGAAAGCGGGTCACGAATAGCACCACCAAGACAGGTAGCAGCACCACCAAAGGGTTCAATTTCAGTAGGATGGTTATGAGTTTCATTTTTGAACATTAAAATCCAGTCCTCATCATGTCCGTCAACATCCACCTTAATTTTTACAGAACAAGCATTGATTTCTTCACTCTCATCTAAATCATTTAGCAGGCCATCTTTTTTGAGCTTCTTTGCAACAATTGTAGCAAGATCCATGAGTGTAACAGGCTTGTCCGTTCTTCCAAGTTCCTCTCTAACACTTAAGTATCTTTGATAAGTTTCTTTAATATAAGGAGTATGAATATTGACATCTTTAATGTTTGTCATAAAGGTTGTATGACGGCAGTGGTCGGACCAGTATGTGTCAATCATTTTTATTTCAGTTATAGTAGGATTTCTTTTTTCAGTATTTTTAAAATAATCCTGACAGAACATTATGTCATCTAAATCCATAGCAAGACCATATTCATTAATAAAATCCTCAAGGCCAGCTTTAGTGAGATTAATGAACCCATCAAGTGTTTTAACAGTTGTTGGAATTTCGTAGTTAGTGTCAAGCGATTTAACAGGCTCAAGTGATGCCTCACGACTTTCAACAGGATTAATCATATAGGATTTTAGCTTTATGAACTCATCATCTGAAATATAACCCTCAACAATATAAATTCTTGCATTTTTAACTCGACAGCGTTCTTTCTGGGTAAGAATCTGAATACACTGTTCACAGCTGTCAGCTCTCTGGTCATATTGTCCTGGAAGGTACTCCACAGCAAATATACGTTCATTTTCTTTCAGCTTAGGCAGCTCGTTATAGGTAATGTCAACCGATGGTTCAGAAAAAACAGTATTAATAGCAAGCTGAAAATCTTCGTAGGTGATGTTGTCCACATCATAACGGTTTAAGACTCTTATATTTTTAAGAGAAGGTAATATTAAAGCAGTTTTGACATCATTTAAAAGAGATTGTGCCTCAACGGCAAATGCAGGTTTTTTTTCAACATAAATACGATAAACAGACATAAGAACTCCATTTCTCCGCAATAGGTAATTAGGATATATTGCAATCAATCATTTATGCGGAAAATGATTGATTATTAATTAACTAGTATAATAGAAATTATTATGGATTTTGGATGATATTGCCTAAGCAATAATTATTTTCACACTTAGTTATTTTAACATAAAAAATCATTCTTCGCAAACTTTTTTCACCGTTTTTTGCTGGAATTTTTACTAATGTATAGTTTGGAGTATAACCTTGATGAAAATTTGTGCAACTTTCCTTTTCAAATAGTACGGGATATATTTTTCCAACTTGAGAATCCAAGAAATTATTCATTGATTTTTTTGCTGCATCGGTCATTTTTTTAGCTCTTATATTTTTTATATTATCAGGTATCTGGTTTGGGCGTTTAGCAGCAACAGTACCATCGCGCTTTGAGTATGGGAAAACATGAATTCTGCTAAAGCCCACTTTTTCAACAAATGCAAGAGATTGCTCAAAGTCCTCATTGCTTTCATTTGGGAATCCAACCATAACATCGGTTGTAATTGAGGCGTCGGGAAATGATTCTCTTATTTTATTTACAAGGTCCATATATTCAGCAGTGGTGTATTTCCTGTTCATTTCCTTTAATGTTTTATCACATCCGCTTTGAAGTGAAAGATGAAAATGAGGGCAAAATTGCGGTATTTTTGCAAGCCTTTTCAAATCCTCATCAGAAATTTTTTCTGGTTCAAGGGAACCAAGACGAATGCGTTCTATTCCCTTGATTTCAGCACAAGCTTCTACTGCGTCGATAAGCCTAAGTCCAATTTCACTGCCATAGAAGGCAAGGTTGATGCCTACCAACACAATTTCCTTATGCCCGTTTTCGGCAAGAATTAAGATTTCCTTTTTAAGTGTATTAATAGGCTTTGAGCGTATTCTTCCTCTTGCATAAGGAATAATACAATAGCTGCAAAATTGATTGCATCCATCTTGTATTTTCACAAATGCTCTTGTTTTTTCAGTAAATTCAGTACAAGCCATATCTTCTAAAAGTTCATTTCCGTCAAAATCTGAAATATTAACGATTTTATCAGGATTTTTATGAGCAAGAGCTTTATTGACAAGGGAAAGAATTTCTAAGCGGTTTTTTGTTCCTGTAATAATGTCTGCTTCTTTTATTTTTTTAGCCTCATCTATAAATGCTTGAGGGAAACAGCCTGTAAGAACAATTAGTGATAATGGATTATCATTTCTAAGACGCTTAATACATTGAAAAACCTTGTTGTCACTAGAGGAGGTGACTGTGCAGGAATTGATTATATAAACATCGGCATCGGATTTATTCTCAGTTATAATATAATTGTTATTGCGAAATGCCTGTTTAATGCATTCTGTTTCATATTGATTGACCTTACAACCAAAGCTTATAAAATTAACTTTCATTCAATATTTAAACCTTTCTGATCTTAATTTGTTAAGCATTATGACGAATTTTATATTAAATCTTTATAAAACTTGCACAAAGGTAAAGATTTATAAAAAACATCATAAGTTAATAGCTACATTATACTAAATTCACGAATTTTTTTCAATTGTATTGACTTATATTAAGTTTAATGTTATATTGTTTGTAGCAGGAAATAATTAATAAATAGAAATTTCTTTAGGGGGTAAAATTATGGTAAAAATGACTGTTTCCTTGAATGCTATTAATGATGTAAAGGAATTTGTTAACAAGATGACTAAGTATGATTTTGATATCGATTTGGTGTCTGGTAGGTATGCAATTGATGCAAAATCAATAATGGGAATTTTCAGCCTTGATTTATCAAAGCCAATCGAGCTACATGCACATACTGAAGATGCTTCTGCTTTCAAGGAAGATATCAAGAAGTTCTTAGTTGAATAATTTAATGAAATATTCCAGGGGGTCAGCTTTTGACTCCCTGTTTTATTTTTAGGAATTGAAATATTATTTTTAGCATAAACTCTATAATAATAACTTTATATGGAGGTTCTGTATGCTAAGGAGAAAATTATTGTTAACATTAACTATGATAATTTCAATATTTTTGTTACAAAATATAGTTGAAATAAATGCTATAACTTATAATGAGGACCCAATGCTGACTCAGGCATATGTACTTATGGAGGCTGAAACAGGAAGAGTTTTAAAGGAGCAGAATGGTTATACAGAGGTGCCGATAGGAACAATGTGTAAGTTAATGACAGTGTTGTTGGTTGCAGAAGCTATTGAGTCGGGGGAATTAAAACTTGATGAAATGGTGGTTACCTCATCTCACGCTAATTCCATGCAGGGTGCCCAGATATGGCTTATGCATGGCGAACAGATGTCTGTGAGGGATTTACTTAAAGGCGTTATAATAGGTAATGCCAATGATGCGACTGTGGCACTTGCTGAAGCAGTTGGACAAAGTGAGGAAAACTTTACTGCAATGATGAATACAAGGGCTTTTGAGCTTGGAATGAGAAATACGGGATTTTATAATTCATCGGGCTATGGTACTGAGGAACAGTACTCAACAGCATATGATATGGCTCTTTTGTGCAGGGAGCTTGCAAAGCATGGGTTTTTATATGAATATATGACTTGCTGGAGGGATTTTGTAAGGGGTGAAGAAACTGAGCTTGTTAATGAGAATAAGCTGGTAAAAAACTATGATGGAATTATCGGATTTAAGGCAGGACATTCTACAAAGGCAGGAAACTGTATTGCGATAGGAGCTGAAAGGAATAATACAACATATATAGTAGTAGCACTAGGATATTCGGATAAGGATGAAAGGTTTGATGTGGCGAAATCTTTACTTGCAACAGGTTTTTCTAATTATCAGGTTACAAATCCGAGCTTTAGTAATGAGCATCTTATGCCTATAAAGGTAGTGAGGGGCATTGACAGCGCTGTTATGATAGAGGCGAAGGAATTAAATAGTTTAGTGGTATCAAAGGGGAAGACAGAAGATATAACCAGTGTGATTTTTGTTCCGGAGTATATTACAGCACCGGTCAAGAAAGGTCAAGCAATAGGTGTTATAGGCTTTTATATTGATGATGTTTTGCTATATGAAACGGATTTGATTACTACAAATGCAGTAGATGAAATGACACTATTTAAAGCGTTTAAGAAGATTTGCACAAATTTGTTGAAATGAATTATATTTAATTGTGCGTAATGTATAATTATAAACATTATACTTGAAATATAAATTAAAATATAGTAATATTATCATGTAGTATGTTTAAATTATTGTGTATGGATTAGTATGCAATTTTAATCGTTAAAATTTGGAGGAAAACAATAATGTCTTTAAAGCTTAATACAAAATATGTTAGTGGGTTTATAACCTCTGATGAGATGGAGGGCATAAAACCACAAGTTGAGCTTGCAGCAGATATTTTGCACAACAAGACAGGATTAGGCAGCGATTTTCTAGGTTGGTTGGATTTGCCTGAGAATTATGACAAAGAGGAATTTGCAAGAATTAAAAAAGCAGCTGAAAGGATTAAATCTGATTCAGATGTGTTGGTTGTTATAGGAATTGGTGGCTCATATCTCGGAGCAAGGGCTGCAATTGAGTTCTTGAAATCACCTTTTTATAATAACTTGAAAAAGGATACACCTGATATTTACTATGTTGGTAATAATATAAGCTCTACATACTTGAATGAAATACTTTCTATTTGTGAGGGTAAGGATATTTCTGTAAATGTAATATCAAAATCAGGCACAACAACTGAGCCAGCACTCGCATTTAGAGTATTTAAAAAATATGTTGAGGACAAGTATGGTAAGGAAGAGGCGAAAAATAGGATTTACTGTACAACTGATAAATCAAAGGGAACATTGAAGAAACTAGCAGATACAGAGGGTTATGAAACATTCGTAATTCCTGATGATGTTGGTGGAAGATTTTCAGTTTTAACAGCAGTTGGCTTACTTCCAATCGCAGTCGCAGGATGCGATATCGATAAAATCATGCAGGGTGCAGCTAAGGCGCAAAAGGATTTCACAGCTGATTTCGATAATAATGATTGTTATAAATATGCAGCTTTGAGAAATATATTTTACAGGAAGCAAAAATCAGTAGAATTGTTGGTGTCATATGAACCAAGCTTTGTAACTATGGCTGAATGGTATAAGCAATTATTTGGCGAAAGTGAAGGCAAGGATGGCAAGGGTATATTCCCTGCAGCAGTAAACTTCTCAACTGACTTACATTCAATGGGGCAGTATATTCAAGACGGTTCAAGAATTATGTTTGAAACCGTTGTTGATATAAATAATCCAAAGCAGGACTTTTTCCTCGAAGATGATGCTGAAAATCTTGATGGCTTGAATTTCTTGACTAACCAAAATATGTCGGTTGTCAACAGGAAAGCGTTAGAGGGTACAATTCTGGCTCATACTGAAGGTGGGGTTCCAAATATTGTACTTGAGCTAGAGGATGTAAGCGAATTCAGTTTTGGCTATATGGTTTATTTCTTTGAGAAGGCTTGCGCAATTTCTGGTTATGTTCTTGGAGTTAATCCATTTGACCAGCCGGGAGTTGAAAGCTATAAGGCGAATATGTTTGCCCTTTTAGGAAAACCTGGATATGAGGCTCAGAAGGAAGCTTTGGAGGCAAAGCTTAGCTGATAAGCAAAAGCTACTTAATTAAAAATAAAAAGCCATATAAAAAGTATGGAGGATTGGAGTTTTTATGATACAATTAATAATAGGTAAAAAAGGTACTGGAAAAACTAAGGTTCTAATTGAAAAGATTAATGATGCAATTAAAACAACAACAGGCGATTTGGTATGCATTGAAAAAGGTGAAAAAATTAGATATGATATCAGTTACAAGGTAAGACTTGTTGATGCAGATCGCTTTGGTATCAGTGGATATGAAACTCTTTATGGTTTTATTGCTGGTATGATGGCTGGAAACTATGATATTAAGGAAATCTATGTTGATTCAGTTTTGAAAATTGGTGGACCTGATTTGAATGAGTTAGGTGTAACATTGGATAAGCTTGATGTGCTTACTGGTGATGATACACTTCTTGTATTTACAGTCTCTGCTGATGAATCTGAGCTACCAGATACAGTTAAAAAATATCTATAATCAGAAAAGACTTGTGGGTTTTGCAGAGTTCAAAAAAATGGAACAAGGTATGCATATAATAGGAGTTTAATAAGAAAAAAGTATTGACAAGACAAAAAGTTTTGGTTATAATATACTTTGTGATTCTCTGAGGTAAAAGTGTAATGATAATTAATTTAAGAAAAATATTTGAAGTTGAGGGTGCAAAGAAAGATTTGCATTATTCAATTTCTCAAGCTGAACTTGAAGACATACATGGTTATGAATTTAACTCGCCCGTAAGGGTCGATGGGGTTATACAAAATCATGCCGGAATTGTTACATTACAGTTTTCAGTGGAGTTTACGCTTAAGGTTTTATGCGATAGATGCATTAAAGAATTCTTCAGGGATTACTTTTATGAATTTGAGCATATTATTGTGAAAAAGCTTAATACTTCCAGTGACGATTATTATGATGATTATATCGTTGCAGATGGTGTAAGCGTTAATATGAATGAGATTGCTATATCGGATTTACTGTTACAGCTGCCAACAAAAATGCTTTGTGATGAAGAATGTAAGGGCTTGTGCCATGTTTGTGGCTGTAATCTGAATGAATGCGTTTGCAGTTGCTCAAAAGAGTAGTATTTAAGGAGGTGCAATAATGGCTGTACCAAAGAGAAAACATTCCAAATCTAGAAGGGATAAACGCCGTGCAAGCGTTTGGAAGTTGGATGCACCTGCTTTCAGCAGATGTACTAACTGTGGGGAATTAATGGCTCCACATAGGGTTTGTAAAAATTGTGGCTTTTACAAAGGTGTTGAGGTTCTTAAAAAGGAAGCATAAGGTAACGCTTTCTTTTGCCTAATTAAAAGGGGGGAGAGCAAAAAGTTCTCCTTTTTCTTTTTCGAGAATTGAAGCTGGAGAGTTGAGGGAGTCAAGATTCTCATCTCTCCAATTTTAATTTATGCAAATATTAAAACACTCATATGAAAGGTGAAACATGGTAAGGGTAACGGATGTAACAGAAAATACTCCTGCATACAATGCTAAAATTGAAGTTGGGGATTTTATTGTTACAATAAACGGAAATGAAATTAATGATGTGCTGGATTATATGTTCTATATAGCGGAAGAAAAGCTTGATATAGAAATTTTGCGTGATGGGAAATCAGAGCATTTAAATATTACAAAAGGCGAATATGATGATTTAGGGCTTGGATTTGATAGCTTTCTTATGGATGAGAAGAAAAGCTGTCATAATCAATGCGTTTTTTGCTTTATTGACCAGATGCCACCTAATATGAGAGAAACTCTATATTTTAAAGATGATGATGCTAGGCTTTCTTTTTTGCATGGCAATTATGTTACGTTGACTAATTTAAGCCAGCATGATATTAATAGAATTATTAAAATGAAGCTAAATATTAATGTTTCAGTACATACGACTAATCCTGAATTAAGATGTAAGATGATGAATAATAGGTTTGCGGGAGAAAAGCTGAAATATTTAAAACAAATGACTGATGCTGGAATTAAGTTGAATTGTCAGATTGTGCTATGCCCTACACTCAATGATGGTGAAGAGCTTGATAGGACACTTAACGACTTAGGCGAGATGATGCCGAATATTCAAAGTATTGCTGTTGTGCCCGTCGGGCTGTCAAAATATCGTGATGGTTTATTTCAGCTGACACCCTTTACTCAGGAAACGGCTGTAAAGGTACTTGACCAGATTGAGGCTTTTCAGAGAAAGTTTCTTCGCAAGTATGGTACAAGACTAGTTTTTCCAGCTGATGAATTATTCCTGACTGCAAAGCGAGAGATACCTGAGGCAGAATTTTATGAAGATTATCCACAGTATGAAAATGGCGTGGGTATGTTAAGGTCGCTTAAGGATGAGTTTATGGATGCATTGGAGGATGCAGAATATAATAATGAAAAGCGATGTTTAAGTATCGCAACAGGTGTTGCTGCATATGAATTAATGAAGGATTTACTTGATAAGGTAATAAAAAAGTGGCATAATTTAGATTGTAAACTATATGCTATAAAAAATGAGTTCTTTGGAGAAACTATTACTGTAACCGGCCTTATAACAGGACAGGATTTGATATCACAGTTAAAGGACAAGCCATTGGGTGATACATTGCTGATATCATCTTCAATGTTGAGGCGAGATAGTGATGTTTTTCTTGATGATATAAGAGTAAGTGATGTTGAAAAACAGCTTGGTATAAAGGTTGTACCGATTGAAAATAACGGTTATGATTTACTTGATGCGGTGCTTGGGAAAGAGTATTAGCATTGTTTTAGGATAATATTTGAGAGGGGATGTTAATATGTCATTACCGGTGCTTGCTGTGGTTGGAAGGCCAAATGTAGGAAAATCCACTTTATTTAATAAGCTTATAGGACAGCGATTGTCGATTGTTGAAGATACTCCCGGTGTAACAAGGGATAGAATTTACAGTAAATGTGAATGGAGAAACAGGGAGTTTATGGTTGTCGATACTGGAGGTATCGAACCTGATACGGATGATTTTATTTTGTCACAAATGCGTAGGCAGGCAGAAATTGCGATTGAAAGAGCAGATGTAATTGTGATGGTATGTGATGTAAAAAGTGGTGTCACATCTAATGATTATGCTGTTGCAGAAATGCTTCAAAAGTCCGGAAAGCCTATAGTTTTATGTGTAAATAAATGTGATACGGTTGGTGAGCCTCCTTTAGAGTTGTATGAATTTTACAATTTAGGTCTGGGAGACCCTTTTCCAGTTTCATCGCTGCATGGACATGGAACAGGTGATTTGCTTGATGAAATATTTAAATACTTTCCAAAGGAAATAGCGGAAGATTATTCAGATGATTATATTAGAGTAGCTGTTATAGGAAAACCGAATGTTGGTAAATCATCGCTTATAAATAAAATTGCGGGTGAGGAAGTAGCGATAGTTTCCGATATTGCAGGCACAACAAGAGATGCAACTGATACTGTTGTTGAAAACAAGCATGGAAAATTTATCTTTATTGATACAGCAGGAATAAGAAGGAAATCTAAGGTTACTGAGAATATAGAAAGATACAGTGTTCTAAGGTCATATATGGCTGTGGACAGGGCAGATGTTTGTGTAATATTGATAGATGCAGCAGTTGGATTTACTGAACAGGATTCAAAGGTTGCAGGTTATGCACATGAACAAGGTAAAGCCTCTATTGTTGCTGTGAATAAATGGGATGTAATTGAAAAGAATGATAAAACAATGGATGAATATCGTGAAAAGCTGAGAGAGGGTTTTTCCTTTATGTCATATGTTCCCTTTATTTTTATTTCTGCAAAGACTGGTACACGAATTGAAAAGCTGTATGATTTGATAAAGTTTGTAAATGAGCAGAATTCAATGAGGATTACAACAGGAATGCTGAATGATGTCTTGGCGTATGCCACCACAAGAGTTCAGCCACCATCTGATAAAGGTAAAAGGCTTAAGATTTATTACATTACCCAGCCATCGACAAAGCCGCCTACATTTGTTGTATTTGTAAATAATAAAGAACTATTTCATTTTTCTTATCAAAGATATCTTGAAAATCAGATTCGCTCAACATTTGGACTTGAGGGAACGCCAATTAGACTTCTTATAAGAGAAAGAGGAGATACTGATTAATTTTGCAAGGGGATGTTTAAATTGTCCACAAATTTTATAATAGCTTTGTTATTATCAGCAGTAGTTTCCTACTTGCTTGGAAGCTGTAATTCAGCGATTATAGTAGTAAGGTTGTGGAAAAAGGTTGATATTCGTGATTTTGGGAGTAAGAATGCAGGTCTTACAAATACGCTAAGGTGTTTTGGAAAGGGAGCTGCATTGCTTACACTTTTAGGTGATATGTTGAAGGGTGTACTTGCTGTTCTTATCAGCAGGCTGATATTTGTGCTTTTTGATACAGGAATAAGTGATATTTTAGGTACAGAGATTACTGGAGTAAATAATTTGCGGTTTATAGGATATATAGCGGGATTTATAGCAGTTTTAGGTCATATTTTTCCCTTGTACTATGGCTTTAAAGGTGGAAAGGGAATACTTGTTTCAGCATCAATATTAATTATTACTGACCCATTGACTTTCTGTATTGTAGTACCATTTTTTGCTGTTGTGCTTGCATTAACAAAATATGTATCAGTTGCTTCAATTGCATCAGCAGTGGCTTATCCTTTTATTACTTTCACAACTCAGTATTATATAAATAATGTGCCTAAAAATTTAGCACTGCTTCATACAGTATTGGTAATAGGTACGAGCATATTATTGATTTATATGCATAGAAGTAATATAGAAAGGCTAAGAAATCACACTGAAAATAGATTTTCATTTAAGAAAAAGGAGGGGTAATGATGGCGAAAGTTACAGTTTTAGGTGCAGGTGCTTTTGGAGTAAGCCTTGCAGTGATGGCTGATAATTATGGGCATGATGTGACAGTCTGGTCGTCCATTAAGGAAGAGATTGAGGCAATTAAGCGTGATGGAGAGCAAAAGCAGAAGCTTCCGGGTGTGAAAGTATCTGAAAGCATAAAGCTGGCAACAGATATTTCATGTGTAAAAGGTTCTGATATAGTTCTATTCGGGATACCAACTGCTTTTGTAAGGAAAGTTGCAAGGGATGCTGCACCATATATTACTCCAAATATGATTGTTGTTAATACTGGAAAAGGCTTTGAGGTGGATACTCATAAGCGAATGAGTGAGGTTTTAGGCGAGGAGATTAAGAATGCACCAATTGTAGCTTTGTCGGGTCCTTCACATGCTGAAGAGGTTGGTCTAGGCATACCTACAACAGTTGTAGTTGCGTCTGTAGATAAAAAGGCGGCATACTATGTTCAGGATGTTTTGTGTAATGAAGTTTTTAGGATTTATTTAAATAATGACATAATTGGCTGTGAAATAGGCGGTGCTTTAAAAAATATTATTGCTCTGTCATCTGGGATATGTGATGGAATGGGATACGGTGATAATACAAAGGCAGCGCTAATGACAAGAGGAATAAGTGAAATTGCCCGTCTTGGTGTTGCTATGGGTGCAAATATGGAAACATTTGCTGGACTTACTGGAATAGGAGATTTAATTGTAACTTGTACTAGTATGCATAGTAGAAATCGCAGGGCTGGTATATTAATAGGTCAGGGTGTAGCCCCAGAGGAAGCTGTTAAACAGGTAGGTACAGTTGAGGGATATTCATGCTGTAAAGCAGCTTGGGAACTATCCAGAAAGTTGAATGTTGAAATGCCGATAACTGAACAGCTGTATAAAATACTGTTTGAAGGTGGAGTTGTTAAGGAAGCCTTAGGTAATCTTATGACAAGACCTAATCGACATGAAACAGAGGGTATTTTCTTGTCAAGGTATGAATAAAACGACAATATTTTTTTACATAATAAATAGATTGGTTTAAAGTATCGCTTTGTGTGCAAAGTGATACTTTTTTTTATTTGCTAAAAAGATTTTATTTTATAGATTATTTTTCTGTTTACTGTCTATACTTATTATGGAATATGAGAGTATTTTTTTATTTTAAAAATTTAATAAATATTATTGAGAAATAATGAAACAATATAGACAAAAAGGAAAAAAGGAGATGTAGCATGAAGAGAATAGTTATACTTACAATTGTAACATCAGTAATGGTTTTCAGTTCAATTATGATACCCAAATTGTATGAAAAAACATTAGCAAAGGCAGAGATAACAGCGATGTCGAACATTACCTATACTGATTATGTTAATGCAACAGGTGAGGTGGATTGTAATAATAATCGCTTTATTGTAAATGCTGTGGTAAAAGAGGAGGATATAAGCAAAGTAAAAATTGGACAATCAGCAGTGATAACCGGCAAAGGATTTGGTGGCAGGGAATATAAAGGTACAGTAGATGTTATATCTGATACAGCAAGGAAGCTGCAACAGGGTGTAATGGGGAATACAGTGGTCGATGTAGTTATATTGATTGAAGATAATGATGAAATGATACGCAAGGGTAATACTGCTGAGGTAAAGATAATTGTTTCAGAGCAAAGGCAAATATCAGTTGTAGCATATAAAGCAGTTCATCAAGATGAAAATGGTAAGGAATATGTTTATGTTTTTCGTGATGGAGTAGCTGTTCGTAAGGATATAATAACAGGCTTGGAATTAAGCGATGGAATAGAGGTTTTATCAGGTCTGGCCCCTGACGACAAGGTTTTAATGCCAAAGGATGAAATAGAAAATGGAAATTATGTTAAGGTGGTAGAATAATGCTTGACGAAATAAAAAGGAGAATGAGGGAGCTATGTAGAAATAAGCTAAGGCTGTTTCTTACAATTGGAGGCATTACAATAGGTGTTTTATCAGTAATAATAATTTCTATGCTGGGGGAAGTAGGAAAAAATACTGTTGACAAAAAGTTGACGAGCATGGGGCTTGATAGTGTTGTTGTGTCAGTAAATGGAGGTCAGGGTAACGGTCTTTGTGAAGAAGATTTATCTAAGCTGAAGGATATAGAGGAAATAAGAAAGGCAATACCTCTTATGAGTCTTGTGACTTACAGTGTTATTAGAGAAACAAATAGTGATTGCATATTATGGGGAGTAAATGAAGATGCAAACAATGTTATTGATCTCGATGTGCTGCATGGAAGGCTTATAAATAAGGGTGATGTTTCAAGCAATGCAAAGGTATGTTTGATAGATGAGGAATTAGCAAGGGAATCATATAGCCGTTCAAACATAGTCGGAAAGAAAGTAAATGTAGAAATAAATGGTATAATGCATGAGTATGAGGTTATTGGTGTTGTTAAAAATGGAGTAAATGTATTGCAGTCAATGCTTGGAAATGTTATTCCTGCATTTGTATATATACCATATACAACCTTTCAGAACGCAAGTGCGAGAAGCTATTTTGACCAAATTGCAGTTAAGCTATATGATTCAAATGTAAATGTAAGCGGAAAAATTGAAACAGCAATAATAGCAGGCAATAGTAACAGGACAGCAGTAAACGTAGAGAATTTGTTGGGGCAGAAGGATGCATTGTCAAGTATTTTGGATATTGTAACAATAATACTGACATTTATAGCAGGTATATCGCTTTTAGTTTCGGGTTTATCTATTATGACAGTAATGATGGTGGCAGTAAGCGAACGAACTCGTGAGATAGGTATAAAGAAATCAATTGGTGCATCAAATGGAGATATATTAATTGAGTTTCTAATAGAATCTGCATTAATAACTCTGATAGGCATTGTAATTGGAGTTGTACTAGGTATATTGATAGGAAGTATTGGGTGTGCTATTATGGGAATTGAAATAATGATAAGTGTAAAACTGATATTAGGGGTATTTATGTTTACATTATTTACAGGAATAATATTTGGAGTATATCCGGCATATAGGGCGTCAAAACTAAAGCCTGTTGAAGCATTGAGGTTATAAAGAAAGTGGCAGGCTTTAAATTAAGCCTGCCACTTTAATAAACTATTAATCACGTTTAATTAGCATCCACAACCGCCGCATGAATTACCGCATCCATAATCATTGTTGCAGCATACACAAAGAACAAGTAGGATAATTATAATCCAACAACAATTATTTCCACCAAATCCGAAACTCATAAAAAACACTCCTTTAAATAATTAAATAATTAAAATCTAAGAATCAGAAACAAGACTTATAAGAGTTTTTCTTGTGTTCCGTTCCATAGTTTATTGTATGTAGGAGCAGAAAATGTGTTACGGAATTTTAAAAATATAAAAAAGAAGAAAGTGTATGTTTTATTATTGATTTTTTATTGTTTTCATATAATTTAATTATTTATTATTGGAATTTTTATAATTATCAATAAATTCTTTTAACTTTAAATAAGTTTCGTTACTTATTACATGTTCTATCTTACAAGCATCACTTTCAGCTGTTTCTTCACTTACATGTAGTAAATTAGTAAGAAATTCAGTTATTAAAAGATGGCGCTCATAGATATTCTTAGCTTTTTCCAAGCCGACCTCAGTTAAGACAATTTGCCCATCATCTTTTACTTCGATATAGTTATTTTTAGCTAAAATTTTCATAGCTCTGCTGATACTGGGTTTAGAGTAGCCCAATTCAGTAGCGATATCTATGGAGCGGACATATTTAGTTTTTTTATCCAGGATATATATTGTTTCAAGATAATCTTCACCTGATTGATGCAACTGCATTAATATCCCTCCAAGCAAAAAATAAGTTAAAGCTATTATAAAAATATAAAGGTTTATCTAATTCTAACACAAAAATTAGTTAAAATCAACTTTTTCTTATTTTCAAAAAGTGTATAATGCAATAATTTAATTTGATTTATTTTAAAAAATAATATTTTTTTTAAATTCCCCTTGACAAAGCGAGATAAAAGTGATAATAT
>JAAYPV010000054.1 GCA_012519635.1 Clostridiales bacterium | reverse complement strand
GTTCAAACCCTGCGTGAAATGCTTGGTATCGGAGAAGAAAAAAGCCTCTTTATCGGTCAAGAATATGGCTATACTGGAACATCAAGTCCATTAATCGCTTTGTATGAATCAATAGAAAGAGGCATTGTAAAGCGTGGCGACTATGTAATGTTCTGGACAATAGGAGCAGGTTCACAAAATATCGCTTTGCTTTTCAAGTATTAATACATATCTATATCATTAGTAACTAAAATTAATTTCAAAATATAGTCTTTTTTAATACAAATAAAAAAGCCGACACAAATCCGTGTCGGTCATTTTTTTACTTATTATTGTTTTCAATGAAAGCAACGATATCGCCAACAGTTTTCATTCCTTCAACTGCTTCATCGTCGATTTCCATATCAAATTCTTCTTCGATTGACATTATCAAATCAACAACATCCAATGAATCTGCACCCAAATCCTCAGTTACATTGGACTCCATTGTTACCTTCTCAGCATCAACATCAAGCTGGTCAACAATAATATTTTTCACTTTCTCAAAAACCATAATTATCCTCCATTCAAGCATTTAATTAATAGCATCATAGTAAAACAGTCTTACATTAAATGTTAGATGTATACCTAAACGCATATATAAAGGCAAATTGCCATTATAACTTGTCTAATTGGCAATATCTTCGTTCTCCTCAAACTCGCCAATTTTTCTAAACTTAGTATAGCGTTCTTTTAGTAAAAGGTCAATATCTTTTTGACATTTTTCCTCTACTTTTTCTAACAAAAATTCCTTAATATTTTCTGAAATTTTGTATAAATCGTTATGTGCTCCTCCAACCGGCTCTGGAATTATCGTTTCAGCAACCCCAAATCTCATCAAATCCTCAGCAGTACACTTAACAATCTGACAAGCTTCCCTTTCTCGGCTTGCATCCTTCCAGAGAATGTTTGCAAAGCCTCTCGGTGAAATTACTGAATAAAGTGCATTTTCAAGCATTGCAAGCTCATCGCAAACGCCCAAAGCCAATGCACCACCGCTTCCACCCTCGCCTAAAACAATGGATATAACAGGTGTTCTGAGCATCATAAATTCAGCAAGATTTTTAGCAATAGCCTCTCCCTGTCCCCTTGCTTCAGCCTCAACACCGCAAAATGCACCCGGAGTGTCAATCAGACATATTATAGGGCGTTTAAACTTTTCAGCTTGCTTTGCAAGCCTTAATGCTTTTCTATACCCCTCAGGATGTGGCATTGCGAAATTTGACTTCTTGTTTTCCTCAATATTTCTGCCCTTTACCTGTGCCAAAACAGTTACAGGACGCTCACCAAGCCTGCCTATACCGCCGATTATCGCACCATCATCACCATATAGCCTGTCACCATGAATTTCATAAAACTCATCAAAAATCTGTGGTATATAGTCCCTGACAGTCGGACGGTTCTTATGCCTTATAAGTTCAAGTCGTTCATACGCACTCAGCTTATTCATCTTTACACCTCGACTTCCCTTAGTTATTATACCTGTTTTCATCTGTATATCCATGAAGCTTTAGCAAATGAGCAAGCGTACTCCTCATTCTCTTCCTTTCAACAATCATGTCAACAAAGCCTTTTTCAAGCATAAACTCTGCTGTCTGAAAGTAGTCGGGCAACCTTTGCTTAATAGTGCCCTCAATAACCCTACGCCCTGCAAAACCTATAACAACCTTCGGCTCTGCAATGATTATATCGCCCAGCGACGCAAAAGAGGCTGTTACACCACCTGTTGTAGGGTCTGTAAGCACTGATATATACAAAAGCCCCTGCTCGGAGTGCTTTGCAATCGCACCCGAAGTTTTAGCCATCTGCATAAGGGAAATTATGCCCTCCTGCATTCTTGCTCCACCCGATGCACAGAAAAATATAACGGGTAATTTTTTTTCCGTTGCAGTTTCAATAGCCCTTGTCAGCTTTTCACCTACAACGCTACCCATAGAAGCCATCATATATCTTGAATCCATTACGCCGATAACAACCTTAATACCCCTGATAGTCGCCTCGCCTGTTACAACAGCGTCCTTCAGATTGGTTTCACATCTAAGCTTAGCCTGTTTTTCAGCGTATCCAGGAAAATCTATCGGATTTTTGCTTATCATATCGCTGTCATACTCAACAAAACTGCCCTTGTCAATAGTCAGCCTGAGTCTTTCATTTACAGTAAGTCTGCCATGATAATTACAACTTGGACAAACCTTGTTCAGTGCAGCATACTCCTCACTGAAAATTGTCTGCAGACATCTTGGACATTTAAAAAGCAAATCGTCAGGAATGTCCTTTTTACGAACACCTTCATCACTCTTGCCCTCTGTACCATTGAATCTTGTTTTGACTACCTTAAACAAATCTTCTAACATTTACTTCACCACCGTTTTCTATGACTGGACATCTACTTCTATTTCTTCATAAGCCTATCTAAGAAGCCTATATCATATTCTCCGCTTTCAAAGCTAGGATTTTTTATCAAATCAAGCTGAAAATCAATATTTGTATCTACACCCTCAACGATAAATTCGGACAATGCCCATCTCATCTTCATTATTGCATCCTCACGAGTTGGTGCATAAACAATCAATTTTGCAATCATTGAGTCATAGTAAGGGGGAATTGTATAACCTTGATATGCAGCACTGTCTATTCTTATTCCAGGTCCTCCCGGAGTATGCAATGCTATAATCTTACCTGGAGATGGTCTAAAGCCCAAAGCTGGATTTTCAGCATTAATTCTGCACTCAATTGAGTGACCTGTTATCCTTATTTCATCCTGTGTAAATGAAAGCACCTCATCACTTGCTATCTTAAGTTGTGTTTTAACAAGATCTATGCCCGTTACAGATTCTGTTACAGGATGCTCAACCTGAATACGGGTATTCATCTCCATAAAGTAAAAATCAAGGTTTTCATCAACCAGAAACTCAATTGTTCCCACATTATAATATCCACAAACCTTAGCAGCCTTTACAGCTGCCTCTCCCATTTTTCTACGCAGCTCCTCTGTCATAATCGGGCTTGGACTTTCCTCCAAAACCTTTTGGTTGCGTCTTTGCATACTGCAGTCCCTTTCGCCCAAATGCACGACATTTCCATGCTTATCGGCAACAATCTGTATCTCAACATGGCGGGGATTCACAATAAACTTCTCTAGATACACTCCATCGTCACCAAAAAAGCTTTTTGCCTCCTGTTTAGCTGCTATAATCTGTGCCTCCAGATCGCTTTCATTTTCAACACGGCGGATTCCTCTGCCCCCGCCTCCTGCTGATGCCTTTACCAAAACTGGATAGCCAATTTCTCTTGCTATCCTTTTTGCCTCCTCAATGCTTTCTATAGCACCATCGGAGCCTGGAATTACTGGAATCCCAGCCTTTTTCATAGTTTCCTTTGCAACAGCCTTATCACCTAGCATTTCTATTGATTCAGGACTTGGACCAATAAATGTAATGCCACATTTACTGCATTGTCTTGCAAAATCCGCATTCTCAGCTAAAAATCCAAAACCCGGATGCACAGCATCACTGCCTGTAATCTCACAAGCGGCAAGTAATGCCTTTGCATTTAAATAACTATCTTTTGTATTGGCTGGGCCAATACAAATCGCCTCATCAGCAATTTGTGCGTGAAGGCAATTCCTGTCGGCAGTTGAATATACTGCAACACAGCGTATGCCCAACTCACGGCAAGCCCTTATTATTCTAACTGCAATTTCTCCTCTATTAGCTATCAATACTTTCTCAAACATTTCAATATCCCTATCTTTTTAGCTTATTTGTCTTGCTATTTAAGAGCAAATGATATTTCTGCTGAAACAGCCTTCTGTCCATCTACACTTGCAACTGCCTTTGCAATTCCAATAGGACCCTTTACCTTAATTATTTCAGCCTCAAGCAAAAGTGTATCACCAGGTACTACCTGTCGGCGAAACTTCGCATTATTTACACCTGCTAAAAAGCCAATCTTACCCTTATGCTCCTCCATAGAAAGCATTGCAACTGCACCAGCCTGTGCAAGCATTTCAATCATCAGTACTCCCGGCACAACTGGATAATCGGGAAAATGACCCTTAAACCAGAAATCGTCCGCCTTTATATGCTTTCTTGCAACAATTCGCTTACCCAATTCCATTTCCACCACTTCATCAATGAGCAGAAACGGGTCCCTATGCGGTATTATCTCCTTAATTTGCTCCTGATTTAAAATTATATCCATTTTACTCTCCTATTATCATTAATATCTGATCATATTCAACGGCATCTCCGTTTTTAACCAATATTTCCTTAACAACACCATCGAATTCACTCTGTATCTCATTCATCAGCTTCATTGATTCAATTATCATGAGAACATCGCCTTTTTTCACCCTTTGTCCAACCTTTACAAAAGGCTCCTTGTCGGGTGCTGGAGCTTCATAAAATGTTCCAATTATAGGTGCCTTAACCTCAAAGCCCTTTACCTCAGGCTTTGAAGCTACTGCTACTGCCGCAGCCTTGCCGTCCTCTGAAACTGCTGATGCAGCAGCAACCTGTGCGGGATGAGCCTGTATCGAGTTAATTGCACCTGCTGACTGCACTATTCTTTCTTTTTTTCCCTCAATTGTAATTTTATAATTATCGGATTTTAACTCAAATTTGCCAAGATTTTTCTCAGCCACAAGGCTTATAAGCTCTTTTATTTCACCGAAGGATAAGTTGCCATTTTTATTTTCATTCATTTTGTTTCCTCCACATTCTTATATATCATATATAAATTATATGTATGTCAACTATAACTCAATATTGCTTAAAAATATATTTTAAATTTAAAAGCTATTTTACTTTCTTTATGCAAAGTGTTGCATTATGTCCGCCAAAGCCAAGTGAATTTGTCAAAGCCACATTCACTTCCTGTTCAACATTACCATCTACACAATAATCCAAATCACATTCTTCATCATATATCTTATATCCCAATGTTTTGTGTATCAATGAATTCTTCACCTGCAATACAGTTGCAATTGCCTCAACAGCACCAGCCGCACCAAGAAGATGTCCTATCATTGACTTTGTAGAATTAATTTTAACCTTTGCCGCTGCCTCTTCGCCAAGTACCAGCTTTATCGCATTTGTTTCATATTTATCATTCAAACTCGTTGATGTTCCATGTGCATTTATATAATCCACCTGCTCAGGTGCTACTCCAGCCTCCTTGCAGGCAAGACTCATAGCCATGCTTGCAGCTTCACCATCAGGTGCTGGAGAAGTCATGTGGTATGCATCACAGGTTGCACCATATCCAGAAATTTCTGCATATATAGTCGCACCTCTTGATACAGCGTGTTCATACTCTTCAAGCAGAAGTATTCCACACCCTTCACCCAAAACAAACCCATTCCTCTCCTTGTCAAAAGGAATTGAGGCTCTGTTTATATCATCTGATTTAGATAATGCCTTCATGTTGTTGAAGCCACCAAGTGCAAATTCTGTAATACAGCTCTCAGTTCCTCCACAAAGACATATATCAAGGTATCCATCCTTGACCTTACGAAATGCCTCTCCAATAGCGTGAGTTGCTGAAGAACAAGCTGTTACTGTTGCAAAATTATCCCCCTTAAAGCCTGTTTTCATAGAAACAGTTCCCGCAGCCATATTCGCAATCATCATAGGCACATAGAAAACGGAAACCCTGTTCGGTCCCTTCTCCAGATACTTACTATGTTCCTGCTGTGTAAGCTCCAGCCCTCCTATACCGCAACCGATAATTACTCCTGCTCTGAAGGGGTCTATATTCTTAAAATCAGAACCACTCATCTTCAATGCCTCCATTGAGGACACTATTGCAAACTGAGTAAATCTATCAATTCTCTTAATCTCTTTTTTATCTATATATTCTGAACAGTCAAAATCCTTAACAGCACCAACAATCTTTATTTCAAAATCATCAGCAACCTTTACATTTTTCAAATCCTTGATATACGAAAGACCATTCTTATTTTCTTTAATATTATTCCAAAATGTTTCTACATTGTTTCCTAAGGGATTAATAGTTCCCATCCCAGTTATTACTACTCTTCTCATGTATCTCCCTCATCTTTTTAATTTGACATTAGCTGTCCTGAGCAAAAAATCCGCTACCCCATTACATGGACAAACCACCACTAACCTCAATAGTTTGACCTGTAATATAGCTTGCATCATCAGAGCTAAGAAAAGAAACTACCCCTGCAATTTCCTCAACCTGACCATATCTTTTCATAGCTATGGCATTTAAAATAGCATTTTTTTGTTCATCTGTCAAGGCATCGGTCATAGGTGTCTGGATAAACCCGGGTGCAACTGCATTGACAGTAATGCCCCTTGAGCCTAATTCCTTTGCTGCTGTCTTTGTCATGCCAATTACCGCTGCCTTTGAAGCTGAATAATTTATCTGTCCAGGATTGCCATATAAGCCTGCAACAGATGAAATGTTTATTATTCTGCCGCTTTTTTGCCTTATCATGACATTACCAACCAGCTTCATCATGTTAAACACACTCTTCTGATTAACATTAATTACTATATCATAATTTTCCTCACTCATTCTTGCCAGCAAGCCATCCCTTGTGATACCAGCGTTGTTAACCAATGTATCAATTGTTCCAAAGCGTTCCTTAACAGCCTTTACCATATCTTCACATTCATCATACTTTGAAACATCTGCAACAAAGCACTCAGCCTCTACTCCAAATTCCCTGCATTCTTCTGCAACCTTTTCTCCTTTGGACATTTCAGCCTCTGAACGACAATTTATTGCAATATTATAACCATCCTTTGCAAGCCTCTTTGCAATGCAAGCTCCTATACCTTGTGTTGAACCTGTTACTAATGCTGTCTTTGCCATATTTTCCTCCCTTTTACTTACACAATATATTTATTTTGAATCTATATCATTAATCAATAATTTTTAATAATTTTTTTGCATCAGTAATAATCTCCTCGACTATCTCCTTACAGGACATTCTTTCATTTACAAGCCCAGAAATAGCTCCTGCAAGGAATGAACCCTCATCAATATTACCATCTTGAACAGCTTTCCTTAATGAGCCAAGAGTTTTCTCCTCAAATTCCTCAGGAGTTCCTCCGTCCCTTTCAAATGTCAAAAGACTCTTTGCAAATTTAGTTTTTATCCCTCTACAAGGATGTCCTGTAAATCTGCCAGTAACAATACTGTCCGTATCCTTTGCATTTAATACCAATTCCTTGTAGTTGTCATGTATATTACATTCATCAGCAACGAGAAAGCGTGTTCCTATTTGAACTCCCTCTGCACCTAGCATGAACGCTGCTGCCATACCTCTTCCGTCAGCAATCCCCCCCGCTGCTATAACAGGAATTGATACTGCATCAACAACCTGTGGAACAAGGCATATTGTTGTATTTTCTCCGATATGTCCACCACTTTCTGTTCCCTCTGCAACAACTGCGTCAGCACCAGCACGCTCCATTCGCTTTGCAAGAGCAACCGTTGGAATAACAGGGATTATCTTAATTCCCGCATCCTTCCATGCAGCCATGTACTTTCCTGGATTTCCAGCACCAGTAGTTACAAAAGCTACCTTTTCATCAATTACAAGCTGTGCCAAATCCTCTGCATTCGGACTCATAAGCATAATATTTACGCCAAAGGGCTTGTCTGTAAGCTCCTTAGCTCTTCTTATTTCATTCCTTAAATAGTCAATCGGAGCAGAACCACCTGCGATAATTCCAGCACCTCCTGCGTTCGATACTGCAGCCGCAAGTGAGCTATCTGCAATCCAAGCCATTCCACCTTGTATAATGGGGTATTTTATTCCAAGTAATTCAGTAATTTTTGTCTTCATTCTATTTCCTCTTCTTTCCTATCATAAACCAATCTATTAAATTAATTATACTCATCATATATGAGATAATCTAAAATTTATTGAGTTATTTACAAAACTATCTTAATATTCCAATACAATTGCACCATAGGTCAAACCTGCTCCAAAACCTATCATACAGATTTTGTCCCCTCGTTTAATTATACCATTTTTTACAGCCTCGTCAAATGCTATTGGTATACTTGAACTGGATGTGTTTCCATACTTATCCAGCGTGACATAAAACTTATCCATTGAAACACCAAGATTGCTGGCTGCTGTCTGTATAATTCGCAAATTAGCCTGATGCGGTATGAAAAAGCTAATATCTTCAGGGGTTAGATTTACCCTTTCAAGTGTTTTATTAGCTGCAAAGGGAAGTATTTTTGTTGCGAACTTATATACCTCTTTGCCGTCCTGGAATAGATAATGCTCCTTTGTTTCGGGTGCCTTATCATCAAATCTTTCCTCATCTTTGTGCCATCTTGTTTTATTATTATGTCTTGAGATAAGATGCTTTGCACCGTTGCCGTCAGCACCTAAAAAGCTCGCATACAATTTATCCGACGCCTCAACAATGCAAGCTGCTGCACCATCACCAAAAAGAATACAAGTAGCTCTATCATCATAGTCTATAAAAGTTGAAGGATTTTCTGTACTGATTACAAGAGCTTTTTTTACATCTCCTGTAAAAAGATATCGTCTAGCCATATCCAAAGCATAAACAAAGCCTGTGCAAGCACAATTTATATCAATTGTCATTGCATTTGTAAGATTAAGCTCACGCTGAACAATACAAGAACAGGAGGGTGTATAATAATCCGGAGTTGTAGTTGAAATCACAATCAAATCTATCTCGTCTGGGTTGGTATTTGAAACTTCTAGTGCTTTTTTAGCTGCCTCAACACCTAAGTACCATGTTGGATGGCCCGTAGAAATATGTCTTTGCTTAATGCCTGTACGGGTTGTAATCCACTCATCATTGGTTTCAACGATTTTGGAAAAGTCCTCGTTTGTCATTATTTTTTCTGGTACATAAAGACCTGTGCCTAAAATATTTATTCCTTGCAAAAGAAATTCCTCCTGTAAAGTTGTTTTATTGTAAAATATATGGTATATTATAAGTAAGATAATTCTATTTTTATATTAAGCTATTTTCAACTTTTTTTCAATATATGCTTGAGTTTTCATTAAACCTAGACCGATTTTTGACTTTTTGCACAAATATTCATAGTGCACTTTGTTGATTTTAGCTATGAAATATAATATTTAGCATTTTATTGATTGATGTATTATTTTGTGGTATCTTAATAGAAAAAATATAAATTCCTGCTTTTATGCCACAAAATGAACTCTACATAATTGAAAGGATTTTTATTATGAATGCATTTTTATTTTCAGGGCAAGGCTCACAGTATATTGGAATGGGAAAGGAATTGCTCGACAATTATCCCGAATTTTCATTTATTTATGATACTGCCTCTGAAATTCTTGAATTTGATTTAAAGAGAGTTGTTTTTGAAGGAGACGAAAATCAACTTTCTAAAACTATCTATGCTCAACCCGCAATTATGGCTACATCACTTTTATGCTTTAATGTTGCAATTAAAAATGATATTCAATTTGATGCTGTTGCTGGACATTCGCTTGGAGAATATGCCGCTATGGTTGCTTCCGAAATGCTCACCCTTGAGGAGGGCTTTAAGGTAATCAAAGCAAGAGCAACTGCCATGGACAGGGCTGCCAATGAAACAAGTGGTGCTATGGCAGCTGTGCTTAAACTCCCTGCTGAAAAGGTTGAGGAAATTTGCGAAAAGGTTAACGGCTATGTCGTAGCTGTAAATTACAACTCCCCTGTTCAGACTGTTATTGCTGGCGAAAGTAAGGCTATTGCTGTTGCAATAGAAAAGCTAACTAAAGAGGGGGCAAAGGTTATGCCTTTAAAGGTTGCGTCTGCATTCCACTCAAAGCTTATGCAAGGTGCTGCTGATGAGTTCTATGAGCAAATAAAGAATATCAGCTTTAAAAAGCCATTAAAGGCATTTTTCTCAAATGTTACTGGTGAGCAGCTTACCGATTTTTCAGATATGCCATCGTTACTTGCAAGGCATATAGTTTCACCTGTAAAATTTACTTCTGAACTCAACGCTATGTCTGACTTTGGAATCAAAACATTTATAGAATTAGGCCCTAACAGAGTTCTAACAGGTCTAGTTAAAAAAACCTTGCCCGATGCAAATACCTATAATATTGAAAACCTAACTACCCTTAACTCAACATTAAATATACTGGATTCGGAGGAATAAAATGCTGAAATATACCTTAATAGGTCACCCGTTAGGGCATTCCATGTCACCGTTTATTCATCAGAAGCTGTTTGAATTATCAGGAGTTTCTGCGGAATATAATTGTACGGATATTGTGCCTGATGAATTTGATTTAAAAGTAAGTGAATTAAGTACTCTTGATGGATTTAATATTACTATTCCATATAAAACGGAAATTATACCACATTTAGACATTATTGATGACTCGGCAAAAAGATATAAGTCTGTCAATTGTGTGCATAATAACAATGGCAGGCTCGTTGGCTACAATACTGACTGCGAAGGCTTTTTGCGTTCACTTAAGGATTTTCCGCTTAATAAGAATGTCTTGCTTTTAGGCTGTGGTGGTGTCGGCAGGATGATTGCAATTGAGGCTGTTTTGCATGGAGCTAATCTCACTATCGCTATAATTGAGGACGCAAGAAAAATGGCTGTGAATTTGCTTGCCGAAATTAGCGAAATATCACCCGGTTCCAAAGTTAAAATCATTCTTATAGACGAAATAAAGGACAAATTTGACCTGCTTATAAATGCTACACCTGTCGGAATGTACCCTGAATCAGATGCTTGCCCTGTTTCAGAAGAGGTTATATCAAATTGTGAAAATATCTTTGATGTTATTTACAATCCTGTTAAAACAAAACTCATTACTACTGCTGAAAAGCTCGGAAAGAAAACAATTGGTGGCATGGGCATGCTTGTCTTGCAGGCTGTAAAGGCTCATGAAATCTGGTATAACAGCTCATTTACTAATGAACAGATTGATAATCTAATTGCTGAAAGTGAAAGGAAAGTTGAGGCTGACTTTAAATGACGGTTTTTCTTTGTGGATTTATGGGCTGTGGAAAATCAACAGTTGGCCGTATTCTTGCCAATCTGCTTGGTATAAATTTTGTGGATATGGATAAATACATTGAGGACAAAGAAAATATGACCATTGCTGAAATATTTGAACAAAAGGGTGAACAGTATTTTCGTATGCTCGAAACCAAAGCAATTGAAGAACTTTCTCAAAACCAGATGATTATAGCCTGTGGTGGTGGGGCAATGCTTAATGATAAAAATGCTGAAATTGCTAATAAAAATGGAATGGTCGTTTTCTTAGATGTCCCCTTTAAAACCTGCTATAAACGCATTTCAGGTGACAGCAAACGCCCTCTTGTCATTAATAATACAGTTGAACAGCTTGAGGATTTATACAATAAACGCTATCCTATATATAAGGCTAATTCTTCCTTATCAGTGAATGCTGATAAAACTCCTAACCAGATAGCCGACGATATTTTTAAGCTATTAACAAATAATAGAGGTTGAAAATGAAAATATATAATGTTAAAATAAAAACAATGTCTGATTTACAGATTGAAAACGGCTGGATTGAAATTCATAATGGTAAAATTGCCAATATCGGTGAGGGCCACCCCTCCTCCATATCCGAAAAAGATATTGATGGCAAGGGGCAGCTGCTCATTCCCGGCTTTGTTGATGCCCATACTCATCTTGGAATAATTGAAAACGCTATCAGCTTTGAGGGCGATGACTGCAATGAGGCAAGCGACCCCTTTACACCCCATGTTCGTGCTATCGATGGTGTTAATCCTCTTGATTTTTGCTTTGAGGAGGCATATAAAAGAGGCATTACTACCGTTGTAACAACCCCAGGAAGCGCAAATGCTGTCGGTGGTGAAATGATTGCAATTAAAACATATGGCAGGCGCGTTGACGATATGCTTATTCGCAAAATCGGAGTTAAATTTGCACTTGGAGAGAACCCTAAAACAGTGTATAATGACAAGAACCAGACTCCTGTCACACGAATGGCAACAACTGCTATAATTCGTGAAGGGCTTTATAAGGCAAAGAAATACTATAATGACTTGACAGCCTATAATAATGACAAGGAAAACCTTGAGCCTCCTGAATATGATCTAAAATCTGAGGCACTTATACCTATTATAACCCGAAAACAAAAGGCTCATTTTCATTGTCATAGAGCTGATGATATTTTCACTGCAATTCGTATTGCAAATGAGTTTAACCTTGATTTAGTGCTAATTCATGCAACTGAAGGGCATCTTATCGCTGATATTCTTGGCAGGGAAAATATCAGTGCAATTGTAGGCCCTATTATCTGCGACAGGTCAAAGCCAGAGCTCAAAGATCTTAATGAGAAAAATGCAGGCGAATTATATAAAAATAATGTAAATATCTGTATTTGTACAGATCATCCCGTAGTTCCTATCCAATATCTGCCTACATCTGCTGCATTGTGCGTTAAAGGTGGATTGCAGTTTGATGAGGCGCTAAAAGCAATAACTATAAATGCTGCTGAAATTATCGGTATTGCTGACAAGGTTGGTAGTATTGAGATTGGAAAAGACGCTGATTTGCAGCTTTATAATACAGATAATCCGCTTGATATTCTAAGTGAGCCAACTCTCGTTATGATTAATGGAAAAATAATTAAGCAGTAACCTTTTGTGAGTGCTCGTGAATGTTCATGGCTTTTCGTGAGCGTTCGTGAGTATTCGTGTGTTCTTGCAGTTCACTGTACAAATGGCTCACCCCTTAACCATAACCTACGTAGCACGCTGGACCGCAAATTAGACATATTTAATAACTAAAATTTAGCCTAAACTTGAGATTTGGTGAGTTAATTGTGTTGAGAGCCGCCTGTTATCTATATAGGAGGGAAAAATGAGAAATATAGATGTAAAAATAATTGAAAATACCGTCAGGGACTTATGTATTAAAGCTAATATGCAGCTTTCAAAAAGCCTTGAGGAAAAAATAAAAGACAGCATAAATATCGAAAAATCACCTGTCGGTCGTGAAATATTTATGGATTTGACAAGAAATATTGAGGTCGCAAGGGAGCAAAATATTCCAATATGTCAAGACACTGGAATGGCGATTATCTTTATTGAGGTAGGACAAGATGTCCATTTTGAAAGTGGAAGCCTTAAAGATGCCATAAATAAAGGTGTTTCAAGAGGCTATACCGAAGGCTATCTGCGTTGCTCAATTGTGGGAGACCCGCTTGAACGCATAAATACAGGCGATAATACCCCCGCTGTTATACATACCTCCATTGTTGAGGGCGATAAGGTTAAAATTGATGTTTGTCCAAAAGGCTTCGGAAGTGAAAATATGTCCGCTCTTAAAATGTTTACACCATCTGTAACTATCGACGAAATTATAGACTTTGTTGTAGAAAGTGTTTCCGTTGCTGGCAGTAATCCATGCCCTCCAATTGTTGCTGGTGTTGGTATTGGAGGTAGCTTTGAATATTGTGCATATCTTGCTAAAAAAGCATTGTGCAGAGATATTTCCATTAGAAACCCTAAACCCTTCTATGCCGATTTAGAGCAAAAAATGCTTGACAAAATTAATCAACTTGGAATCGGTCCGCAAGGCTTTGGTGGTACCATTACTGCACTCTGTGTCAATATAGAAGAATATCCTACCCATATTGCAGG
>JAAYPV010000053.1 GCA_012519635.1 Clostridiales bacterium | reverse complement strand
GTATTACTGCTATTTTCACCAGCCTCTGCTCTATATACAGCCTCACATTCCTCAACAAGTCCATTCTCAACCATAATGTCAACTCGCTTGTTTATTCTGTCATATAATACCTGTCTATCAGAAAATGTCAAACCAATCATTTTATAATCATATGGACTGGCAAATCGTCTACTCTCAACCTTTAAATCACTCAGCTTCCTTCCAGTCAGTTCAAATACCTCAATTGCCCTTATAATCCTTGTTACATTATTTGCATGCAGAGTTTCAGCTGTTTCCAAGTCAATATTTTTGAGCTTTTCAAGTAAAAATTCCTTCCCAAACTCCTCAGCCTCAAGCATCAGCTTTTTTCTTAACTCGTAATCAGGTTTGATTTCTGAAAACTGAATATTTTCTAAAAGTGAGGATATATATAATCCAGTTCCCCCTACAATTATCGGAAGTTTGTTACACTTATTAATATGCCTTATCGTTTCTCTAGCAATATCAACATAATCAGCAACGCTAAAGCTTGTATTCCTGTCCAAAATACCAATTAAATGATGTGGTATCCCCTGCATCTCTTCGATTGTAGGTTTAGCTGTTGCAATATCCATACCCTTATATATCTGCATTGAATCTGCTGATACAATCTCACCATTATAAAGCTTTGCAAGCTCTATACCCAATGCTGTTTTACCTGAAGCAGTAGGTCCAACAACCGCTAAAACAGGTATCCTTTCACTCATTTATCCATTATCCCCTTTTAAACTGCTTTTCAATTTTTCCCTTTGACAATGAAAACATTACAGGTCGTCCATGAGGACAATGTCGAATATTTTCATCGAAATACACTTGCTCTGCAAGCAATTTTAACTCCTCTATACTGTTCTTATCATTAGCTTTTATTGCAGCCTTGCAAGCCAATGTGTGATACATCTCATCAAGCAAATCAGTCTGTGGATTAATCTTATTCATATACAAATTATGTGCTATTTCAGGAATAACCTCATCCATATCTAATTTTTCCAAATCAGTTGGTATGGCAATAGCAGAAACATATGGCTTATTATCAAAATCGAGCTTAAAGCCCATTCTCTCTAGTTCTTCACTACTACCAAGCATAGCATCATATTCATCGATGGATAATAATACTTTATAAGGTGTTATCAGAAACTGACTTTCCGTATTCTTATTACTTTGAGTCTTAAGTTTCTCATATATAATGCGTTCATGGGCAGCATGCTTATCTATAATAATTAAACTGTCCTCTACCTCTGCCAGAACATAGTTCAAAAAAGCCTCTCCTATAATCCGTAAGGTTGGCTTAGGTTTATCATATTCTTCCTCAGGCTTTAGAGCTTCCTGTCGGCTTTTAACAAAAGAAGATCTGCTGATATATTTAAAAGCACCAATTTCGATTTCCTGTTTATCATTTTCATCAATCTGTGTACTATTAATTTTTTCAATAGCTTTTGCAGCCTTATCACCTTCAAATTCATCCATCTCTTCATCATCAGGCATTATAATAACAGATTCATCAACTCTTTTTTTATTTTCCTCCTGTTCATATGCTACTTGTTTTTGATTCTGTGTAGCAGATGCCTGAGCAAGAGTATGTTGCTGAAAATCCTCAGGCTCTTCTTTCATGCTTAACCAATCGTTTGATTTTTTCATCTGAAATTCATAAATTAAACCTGATTTCATTAAAGCATTCTTTATTGCAAAATAAATACTGTTAAATATCAGCTTATCATCAGAAAACCTAACCTCTATTTTCGCCGGATGAACATTTACATCTATAATTGACGGAGGAACATCAATTTTTAATACACATGCCGGAAACTTTCCAACCATAATTAAATTCTTATATGCCTCTTCCAAAGCCGTACTGCAGGCTATTGACCGAATATATCGCCCATTTACGATAAAATTCTGAAACGAACGATTATGCTTTGCATACAAGGGTTTTATTGTAAACCCAGTAATGCTAATACCATTTTCCTTGAAATCTACCTCAATCAAATCGTGAGCAAAATTCTTGCCATATATGGAATATATCGCTGAATAAAGAGTTCCATCGCCTGTTGTGTTAAAATCAAGCCTGTTATCCCTTATCAGTTTTATCGCAACATCAGGATGGGAAAGTGAAAGCTTTTGCAATATAAAGGAAATTGCATTCGCCTCTGTAACATCTTTTTTCATAAACTTCTGACGAGCTGGAACATTATAAAACAAATCACGAACAATTATTGTTGTACCATCAGGACAACCTGTTTTCTGATTAAGTCTCTCAACACTACCCTCAATTATATAATTCACACCAAATTCATCATTAGCCTGCTTTGATAGCACCTCAACCCTTGCTACTGCTGCAATTGATGCTAAAGCCTCACCTCTAAATCCAAGTGTTGCAATATTATCCAAATCGGATTTTTCATTTACCTTACTAGTTGCATGGCGCAAAAAGGCTGTTGCAATATCATCACTTGATATACCACAACCATCATCAACTATTTTCATATAGGTAGTGCCACCATTTTTTATCTCAACAGTTATATGAGTTGCACCTGCATCAATGGAATTTTCAACAAGCTCCTTTATAACCGATGCAGGGCGCTCTATAACCTCTCCTGCTGCAATCAGCTCAGAAACTTCTCTGCTCAATACCTTTATTCTTGCCATATATCCACCCTCATATGAGTTTCATCAAATCTTCTATAAACTCTCTGCACTCCTCATCTGTCAATTCGTCGACATTGATTTTTCTTAATCTGTCTATAACAACCTCATGATTCAATGCTGAAAAGCTTATCTGAGTTTCGTCTTTATCTGATAAAGCTTTACTGCTATTTGAGTGGTCCTCCATCTCTAAAAGAAATTCTTTCGCCCTAGAAATAACCTTATTCGGAATACCAGCAAGTCTTGCAACATCTATTCCATAACTTTCATCAACACCGCCTGGCACAATCTTTCTTAAAAACCTTATCTTATCACCATGTTTTTTTACTGCAACACTGAAATTCTTTATACCCTCATTTTTGCTTTCAAGCTCAATTAATTCATGATAATGTGTCGCAAAAAGCGTTTTACAACCAAGTGACTTTGAATTACAGATATACTCTGCAACAGCTTTTGCGATGCTTACACCATCAAAGGTGGAGGTGCCCCTTCCAACCTCATCAAGTATTACAAGGCTGTTTTTAGTTGCATATTTCAATATATCTGCAACCTCACTCATCTCCACCATAAATGTACTCTGTCCAGCACCTAAATCATCGGATGCCCCCACTCTTGTAAATATTTTATCCACAACACTGATTTTCGCATATACAGCAGGAACAAAACACCCGATTTGCGCCATAAGTGTAATTAACGCCACCTGTCGCATATATGTAGATTTACCTGACATATTAGGACCTGTTATTATAGCCATTCTGTTAGCCTTTGTGTCCAAATATGTATTATTAGGTACAAACACTTCGTCCTTGAGCATAAGCTCTACAACTGGGTGACGGCCATCTTTTATCTCAATAACGCCATCAATGGAGATTTCAGGCTTTCTATACAAATTTTTTAACGATACATTTGCAAACGAACAAAGCACATCGACAGTTGCAATTGCATTCGCCGTATTCTGAACAACATCAAGCTTGCTTGCAATAAAATCACGAATCTCTGTAAAAATATCCGCCTCAAGAACTAATGCTTTTTCCTTTGCACTTAAAATATCATTCTCTGTGTTTTTAAGCTCTTCTGTAATAAAACGCTCACAGTTTGCAAGGGTTTGTTTGCGAATATACTCCTTAGGAACCAAATCATAGTAAGACCTTGTAACTTCAATGTAATAGCCAAAAACTCTGTTATATCCAATCTTCAGATTTTTTATACCCGTTCTTTCTCGTTCCCTTTGTGCTATCTGTTCTATAATATCATTTCCATTTGACATGATATTACGAAACCTGTCCAAATCCTTGTTAAAGCCATCCTTAATAACTCCGCCATCTTTAACAGATGCAGGCGGCTCGTCCATAATGGAGTTTTCAACTAGATTGGATATGTCCTCTAGAGTTGAGATATTATCATTTATGAAACATAAAAGCTTTGAATCTTTAAGTTTACTTAACTGTTCTTTTAAAAGTGGCAGTTGCAACGCAGTCATTGACAACGCCTTTAAATCTCTTGGAGTTGCAGTCCTATACACAACCCTTGTCATCAGGCGTTCTAAATCATATACCTTTTCTAAAACTTCTCGTATTTCCAGCATAACAACTGATTTTTTATAAAGCTGTTCAACTGCATCAAGCCTTTCAATAATCCTTGCAGGACTAATTAAAGGCTGCTCTATATAAGATTTAAGCAAACGCTTTCCCATTGAGGTTTTAGTTGTGTCAAGCACCCACAGCAATGAGCCTTTTTTCGTCTTATCCCTCAATGTTTCCGTAAGCTCAAGGTTTCTCCTTGCGGTCAAATCCAAACCCATATACTGATTTTCTGATTGTATATTTATTGATGTGAACCTTCCAACAAGAACCTTTTGCATTTCAGATATATAATCAAATAATCCACAAACACATGAGGCGTCTATTCCATCTTTATTAAGTCCCAGATATTCAAATGAGTCAGCAGAAAATTGTGTCAAAACAACAGGACTTTTCTTTTCAAATGAAAAGCACTCGTCTTCACGCAATGTTACTGAGCATTTTAACCTGGTTTTTATAAAATCCGTTACCGCCTTTAAATCCAAAAAATCAACGTTAAATACTATTTCAGCTGGATTATATCTCGATAATTCATTTATAATGTCAGTTTGTAAATCCTTACCCCTTTTTTTACAAAGATTAACCTCTCCTGTTGAGATATCAGCAAAGCATAAAGCACATTCTTCATCTTTATAATACAACGAACACAGATAATTATTGCTTGACTCATCAAGCATACTGCTTTCTATCAAGGTTCCGGGAGTAACAACCCTTACAACATCCCTTTCAACTATTCCCTTGCTTTCAGATGGGTCAGTTATCTGCTCGCAAATAGCAACCTTATAGCCCATTTCAATGAGCTTCTTTATATACATTTCACTGCTATGATAAGGTACTCCGCACATAGGGGCACGCTCTTCCAGTCCGCAATCCCGTCCTGTCAATGTAAGTTCCAATGCTTTTGATACAACTATTGCGTCATCAAAAAACATCTCATAAAAATCACCAAGACGAAAAAACAAAATATGTCCCTCATATCTTTTTTTAATGTCTATATATTGCTTCATCATTGGCGAAATCTTGCTTTTATCTATTTCCATTGAAAGCTACGCTCCTTAATTCCTTACATAACAAAATCGATTAGTTACATCCACTGCAGCCAGCACAACTACCACCACAGCTACTCTGTGTAGCACAGGTTTCCGGATCTTCTCCGTTCGCGCTTGCAGTTATAATAGTATTTATTTGTGACAAAAGCTCATCCATCGCATTTTTAGCATCATTAAATACCTCCATATTAGGATTAGCCATAATTTTTCCGTAAAGTGATTTAATTTCTGAATCAAGCTCTCTCAATCTTTCCATATCCTTATCATCTTTTGACATTTCCCTATTTAAGTCAACACGCTTTAAGTTAAACTCACCAATTAATGCCTGCAACTCTTCGTCCTTATCATTCTTTTCCTTAGCATCATAATATGCCTTATATCTTTCATCCTGTTGTATCATTTTTCCCAATTCTCTTGCTTTTTCAATTATATCCATAATAATTCTCCTTCAAATTAATATTTTAATCAATTATTTCACCTATTACAGCCCAGTTCTTTGAACCAATAATCTTAACCTTTACAAACTGGCCAACAAGCTCCTTTGGGCCTTTAAATTCAACTATGATAAATTCATTACTCTTGCCATGAATCCAACCCTCAGCATTTTTGCATTCATCGTCAACTAAAACTGTCATTGTTCTGCCGATAAAGCGCTTATACCCTTCAATTGAAATTTCCCTTTGTAATGCTAAAAGAGTTTGCATCCGTCTGCTTTTTTCCTCATAATTTACATTATCCTCAAACAATGCCGCCCTTGTACCACTTCTTTTGGAATATATAAAGCTATAAATATTGTCATACTTCACTCGTTTTAATATTTCCAAAGTTTCATTAAACTGCTCTTCTGTTTCATTTGGAAACCCTACGATAACATCAGTTGTAAATGAAAAATCAGGTACCTGCTGTCTTGCATAATCTACAATCTCAAGGTATTTCTCAATTGTGTACTTCCTGTTCATCGCCTTTAAAATCTCATTACTTCCGCTCTGAACAGGCAAATGCAAATGCTTTGCAACCTTTTCACACTGGATTATTGTATCAATCAGCTCAAAGCTGGCATCTTTAGGATGTGATGACATAAATCTTATCACAAATTCTCCGTCAATTTCATTAAGCCTGCGTAATAGCTCAGAAAAACTAATACCATTAGCTAAGTCATTGCCATATGAATTTACATTTTGCCCCAAAAGCATTATTTCTTTATACCCATCTGACACCAACCCTTTAATCTCAGCAATAATCGCTTCGTGATTTCTGCTGCGTTCCCTTCCTCTGACATACGGTACAATACAGTATGTACAGAAGTTATTACAACCATACATAATTGGTACAGATGCCTTAAAACTGCTATCCCTCACAACCTCCATCTGTTCGGAAAGAGGCTTATTATATTCCGATGTATCAAATACATGCTTTTTCCCATTAAAAACATCTAACAACAATTTTGGCAATTCATCTATGGCTGATGTGCCAAAAACTATATCTATAAACGGGAATGATTTCTTTACCCGTTCCACGACATGCTCCTGAACTGCCATACAACCACATAATCCAATTATTAAATCAGGCTTTTTCTCTTTATATCGCTTGACAGAACCTATTACGCCAAACGCCTTTTCCTCTGCGCTCTCCCTGACAGCACATGTGTTAAAAATTATTATATCAGCATTATCATAGGTTTCAGTAAACCCATAACCCAGCTTCATTAATATACCTTTTATCTTTTCACCATCAGAAAAATTCAGCTGACACCCGAAGTTATGAACATGAGCGAGAGGAGGGCTGTCCTTGCTCTCAGTAAATTTTTTCACAGACTGAATTAAACTATCCATATAATTTGTTGTTTTCAAGCTATCCTCCCAATTTTATAATATTTTTATTATATCACAACTCATATTTTTTTACAAGTTTTTTCTGACTCTTTCAAAAGCGAAATAATATGAATTTCAATATCTCAATTAAGCATATTTCAAAAGCTACAAAATTACGATATTGATTTAAATAAAAAAATTTTAAAAAACTATTGACAAATGTTTTTATTTATGATAGAATGTATTTCGTTGAGGCGAGCAGTAAAAAATATTAATAATCTATGCTGCGGGTGTAGTTCAATGGTAGAATTCCAGCCTTCCAAGCTGGCTACGTGGGTTCGATTCCCATCACCCGCTCCAATGCTATCTAAAGCATTTACCCCCCCTATAATCTTGGGGGTTCATTTATGAATGCGCCTTTAACTCAGCTGGATAGAGTAACTGCCTTCTAAGCAGTAAGCCATTGGTTCGAATCCAATAAGGCGCGCCAATTTCATATGGTGGATATAGCGTAGTTGGTTAACGCGTCAGTTTGTGGCACTGAAGATCATGAGTTCGAATCTCATTATCCACCCCATACAGCTCTTGAACAATGTTGTTCAAGAGCTTTTTCTTTTATTGTATTGACTAAACAGACGAACTTTGCTATATTAATTGTATTAAAATAAAAATATTGCAATCAAGACTTAATCTGAAAATTGGAGTTGTTATTTTGAAATTTATTAAAAAAACTGATGTAGTGATAATTTTGATTGTAATTATTTTCTGCCTTATTGGATTTTTTATATATAAATCTCACTTTGCAGATAAGCCTGCTGTGGCTGAAATCTATTATAAATCAAATCTAGTTGAAGTAATTGATTTAACTAATCCAAAAGAAAGAACATTTTCAATTCCTCAAAATAACAATGTCATATTTCAAGTGTATAGCGATGGAAGCATTTGTTTTTTAGAATCAGATTGCCCTGATAAAATTTGTATTCTTTCAGGACGGCTTGATACTATTGGTCAAACTGCTGCTTGTCTGCCTAATGAAATAATATTGAAAATAACTCCAAAGGAAAACAGAAAAAGTGATGATATTGACATAGTTGCTGGTTAGAAAGGTTTTTATGGCTACTAATAAACAATCAAAAAAAATTTGTATAATCAAAATAAAACGAACAGTTTTAACAGGACTGCTTTTTGCAATTGCACTTATTCTTTCATATGTGGAGAATGCCTTACCCCCATTAATTGTTACTGTTCCAGGTATAAAGATAGGGCTTTCAAATATTGTTGTAATGTATGCACTTTTCTTTTTAGGTAAAAAAGAGGCATATATCATAGCTTTTCTAAAATCAGCTTTCATCTTAATTATCCGAAGTCCTGTTTCAGCTTTTTTAAGTCTGTGTGGAGGGGTCTTGTCAATAACTGTAATGCTTATGCTTATGCTGATTTTCAAAAAGAAAATATCATACCTAATTATCAGTATAATGGGAGCAGTTTTTCATAATATAGGGCAGTTGCTTGCTGTCTGTATTATTTATACAAACATATATATTTTAGCCTATCTTCCAGTTTTATTAATAGCAGGTGTTGTAGCTGGTTCTTTAACTACAATTCTACTAAAGCTCGCCCTGCCTGCCTTTAACCGACTTGGAATAAAATAATAGGGATAGTGAATTTACTGTCCCTTAATTTCAGAGGTGTAAGAATTGAATAAAAAAATTCTTTCAATGCTCATTATTTTTACCATTAACCTTAATTTCGTTTCCTGCAATATGAGCAGAAAACAACGCTTTGAAACTGAATTTCTACTTTTTTTTGACACTGTTACTCAAGTTGTTGCATATGTAGATTCCAAAGAAGAATTTAATAAACTCTCTGATATTATTTACAATGGATTAAAGAAATATCACGAGCTTTTCGATATTTATAATAATTATGACGGTATAAATAATCTTAAAACTATAAATGATAATGCAGGGTTTGCTCCTGTAAAGGTTGATAGAGAAATTATAGATTTGCTTATATTTTCAAGACAAGAATACGAAAACAGTAATGGAAAATGTAATGTTGCATTGGGTTCCGTTCTTGAAATCTGGCACGAATATCGTGAATATGGCATTGAAAATCCTGAAAATGCCTCCCTCCCCACCATGCAAGAACTTAAAGCAGCCAAACAACATACTGATATAAATAACATAATAATCGATAAAAAAGCATCCACTGTATATCTTGCTGACCCCAAAATAAGTATTGATGTAGGAGCAGTTGCAAAAGGCTTTGCAACTGAACAGGTTTGTCAGCTTGCTGTTGAAAATGGCTTCAACTCGTTTCTTATCAGTGTTGGGGGAAATGTTCGTGCAATTGGAAGCAAAGTTAACGGTAAGCCATGGAATGTCGGAATACAAAATCCAGATATAAATGACGCTAATAAAATTATCCACACAACTCTTTTAAACGATAAATCACTTGTCACAAGTGGTGATTATCAAAGATATTATATAGTTGATGGAAAAAAGTACAACCACATTATCAACCCAGATACTTTATTTCCAGCAGATTTTTTTAAATCAGTAACAATAATATGTGAAGACTCTGCAAAAGCAGATGCACTATCCACTACTGTTTTTACCATGCCATTCGACGAGGGACTGGAATATATCAACAATATCCCTGATACCGAAGCAGTCTGGGTATTTCAGGACGGCACAAAAAAATATAGTAATAACTTTAAAGATTATGTTCTAAAATAAAAGTGGGAATACTGATTCGAACGCTTCCTCAAGCTTAATATCAGTATTCCCATATTCATTATTTTGCTGTTACCGCAAGCTCTTCTCCGTCAGCAGTTATGGATATTTCGGATATGCCACCCATTTCCTTCAAAATAAGTTCAGCAACCTTATCCTCAACTTCCTTACGGATTACTCGTCTAATATCCCTTGCACCGAATTTTTTATCATATGATTTATCAGCAATCTTTGCAAGCGCCTTATCATCATAGATTATTTTTATATTTTTCTCAGCAAGTGGTTCCTTCATTTCATCAAGCATTAATGCTGCTATTTTTGCATAGCTTTCCTTTGATAATGGCTTAAATACAACCACTTCATCAATCCTGCTCAAAAATTCAGGTCTTAAGAATTCCGATAAGCCTTTCATAGCCTTATCTGATGAAATTTCTTCTTCAGTTCTATTAAATCCTACACCAACGCTCTTATCAGTTGAACCAGCATTTGATGTCATCACTATAACTGTATTCTCAAAGCTAACAGTTCTACCCTGTGCATCAGTAATCTTACCCTCATCTAAGATTTGCAAAAGTATGTTCATTACATCAGGATGTGCCTTTTCAATCTCATCAAAAAGCACAACAGAATATGGCTTTCTTCGTACCTTTTCAGTAAGCTGCCCCGCCTCATCATAACCAACATATCCAGGAGGTGAGCCTATAATTCTTGATACAGCATGCTTTTCCATAAACTCTGACATATCAAGTCGAATTAACGGATCTGTTGAATCAAAAAGCTCTGTTGCAAGCACCTTTACAAGCTCTGTCTTTCCTACTCCAGTAGGTCCAACAAAAATAAATGATGCTGGACGACGACGCTTTGAAAGCTGTACCCTTGTACGCTTTATTGCATTTGCAAGCAGCTTAATCGCCTCATCCTGTCCAATTACCCTTGCTTTTAGCTTGTCCTCTAGATTTGCTATCTTAGCAAATTCTGTTTCTGCAATTTTATTTGCAGGTATGCCTGTCCATAACTCAATAACCTTTGCCAAATCATTCTCTGTTACCTTAATGTCCTCAACCTTAGGCTTTAATTCTTCTATGGTATTTTTTATTCTGATTATATCAGCCTTTATTTCCGCTAAGGATTTATAATCAGGCTCTTCCTGCTCCTCAATAACTGCCTCCATTTCCTCAAGCGTTTCAAGTTTTCTGATTGCCTGCTCATATTCAGCAATTTCAGGACTTCTTATATTAGCACAAGCACAGCTTTCATCTAAAAGGTCAATAGCCTTATCTGGAAGGAAACGGTCAGTAATATACCTTTCAGACAATACAACACATAGTCTGATTAGGTCATCATTAATCTTTACCTTATGATAATCCTCATAATAGCCCTTAATTCCCTTAAGCACATCAACAGTTTCATCAATTGTCGATTCATTTACGACAACTGGCTGAAAACGCCTTTCAAGCGCACTGTCCTTTTCAATATATTTACGGTATTCAGCAAAAGTGGTCGCACCGATTACCTGTATTTCGCCTCTAGATAATGCAGGCTTTAAAATATTTGCCGCATTCATTGAGCCTTCAGAATCGCCTGTTCCTATAAGATTATGTACCTCATCAATGAACAAAATTACATTGCCCTCTGCCTTAACCTCATTAATCAAGCCCTTTACTCTGCTTTCAAATTGTCCCCTAAACTGAGTTCCGGCAACCAAAGCAGTTAAATCAAGCAAGTAAATCTTCTTATTCAATAGGTTAAACGGTACATCCTCAGCCTCTATTCTTTGTGCAATCCCCTCTGCAATAGCCGTTTTACCAACACCGGGTTCACCAATAAGGCATGGGTTATTCTTTGTCCTACGGGAAAGAATCTGCACAACTCTTGATATTTCCTTATCCCTTCCAATTATGTTATCAAGCTTCCCCTCTCTTGCCCTCTGACTTAAATTTGTACAATAGTTATCCAAAAACTTAAGCTGCTTGTCCTTTTGTGCATTGCTATTATTTTGTTTAGCCTTGTCCTGCTTTTTATCTTTCTTAAGATAGTCATTTTTAAAGCTGTCAGAACCACTATCATTCTTGCCAAAACTCTTCTCAAAGCTACCAAGCATGTTTTGTATAAATGGTGGTAATGTATTTGCTCCACCAAATTCAAAACCATTTTCACTATCCATATCCATAAGCTGTTCGGACATCTGTTCTATATCATCATCTGTAATACCCATCTGTTTCATATAATCAGCCACTTGCGGAATATTTAAATCCCTTGCACAAAGCATGCAAAGCCCTTCATTTTTCTTTTCGTCACCTTGTACTGCTGTAATAAAAACAACTGCAGGTCTTTTTTTACATCTACTGCATAGTATCATTTTAATTCCTCCATTTATAAGATTACAGAAGATTAGCCTCTGTGTTTGTAAATTATAGGATATATCTTAAATTCATCACTTATACGGGATAACTGGACCCCATTATCTTTAAATTGTAGAAAAGTCTAAATACTTTTGTCCTTTCTATTGTATCCTCATTGAAAAATACTAATGTTCCATCACTAATTGTAACTAAAAGCTTAACTAAAAATACAACTAAAACTATAACTATCATAGCTTCTACAAAACCAATTACCCCACCCAATAATCCATCATATTTACTTACACCTGCTGATACAAGCACTTCATCAAGTCGTGCTAGGGAGATACTAAGTATCAAGCTTAAAACGAAAAATAATACCAAAAATACTATAATTCTTATTACATTTACTGTTACAGGTCTTAAATAATTCTCCTCAATAAAATTTGCTGATTCGCTAGGAGAACTACCAAGCGCCTTTACTGTATCTGAAAATAAAGTCTTATTTTTTGTTGTAGTTTCTGCAACACTCCTTGCCACAAAGCTAGGTATCTCATCACCCAACCTGTTTGTAATACGATTACTTATATGGCTTTCAAGATTTTCCTTAAGTCCATTATCAGCAATTACCTTGCCACTTTTGGCTTTTACAAGACTCATTATCTGTTCATCAACTGTTAAATCACTTGTACTGTTAAGAATTGCTGATATCTCCTCTTCACTTATTTGTACTCCAAAATTACTTTGGTCAATAATGTTCTTTATTTCCTTTTCTATTCTAAAATTGGAAACAGTCGACTCAACAGCCTCTACACTTTTATCCCTTATGTATGAATCATATATTCTATTGCTCACAAGGCTGCTTATCGGAAATGCCACTAAAACTGCAACTGCATATGAGGCAATCATCATAATAGACTTAACAAAACCTTTTTTCGCATTCTTATATACTAAACCACATATAAGTGTTATTATTATTGCATCATAAAACCACCAAAAACTACTTCCCATTTTTAAACCACCTTATGCTTTAGTCTCTTGAATCAAGTCTGTCTATTCTGTCATAGCCTAATAAAAAGAAATAATCACCTATTTTATAGAACTTGTTATAGGTATCGGAAACACCTTTAGATTTTAACTGTTTACCGTTAAAATTATATGCCTTTATATCAACCTTTGTCATTATATATACATTATCCCCCTCAACATCAACACATTTCAGTTGCTCACCAATAACGATTTCCTCTGCTTCTGCATTTGGCCCTTTAATTGTAACCAATGTGTTTTTTCTCTTCTGGTCATTGTAAAATATCATCGCCACTTTGCCATCATCAAAGTCATAGCCTATTAGTTTGTCCTTATAAGTATATTCGGAAATTTTTTGCCCATTAATATCATAATATGCACATTTAGTATCGCCGAGAACAAATGCTCCACCTTCACTAGTGTAAAACGACTTGATAGTAAATGTTTCTAGCTTTTCACTCACCCATTTTGCCGTTTCAGAACTAAATGACAGATTATGAACCTTTGATACCATTCTTCCTTTATCCGCATCTATCGTAACTGTGATACAACCCTTACTATCGCTTGTAAAACATAAATCAAAAATTCTTTCAATACTTTGAACCTTATATATTTCCTTGCCTGAGGCATCATAGACTGTAAGCATACAAACATATGTATCAGAACTACTCACAACAGCAACAACACCATCCTTGCTGATTCGTGCAAATAAGATATTATCTGCTATGTCCTTTTCATATACAGTTTTATACCTGCTTTCAACTCTGAATCTATTTCCGCCATGCTCGTAAATTATAGCTTTTTTGCCGACCGTCTCTAAAATTGCATTATTGTAGGCATGCTGCCTTGTATCAATTAAATCTCCATCATTTGAGTATATGTATAGGTATGCATCACTCAAAATAGCTAAATTTCTTTCAATATTCCCAACACTATAATTAACACCGTCTGAAACAATAAGAGGAAAACTTCCGGATGATTTGGTTTTTTTACTCTGTGATATACTGTAATATTTTGTTCCTATCCCCTCTAGCTTTGGAATCCACCTATCTCTGTTTTCATACAAGCCTACACCTATAATGATTAAAACTAAAAATGCCGTAAATTTAAGTATCTTTTGTCGTCTTCTTTTTCTCCGACGTAAAAGACCTATATCTTTAACCTTATCTTCCATTTGATACTCCTCGTTTGACGCATCATTATTCTCGCTTCATCATTAAATTCTCTTTCGTCTATTTATAATTTATACTTAATCATAATAAACCCTATTAAGATATAATCCATGTGCCTGCGCTGTCTTTCCAGCATAAGCTCTATTCCTTGCCTTGATTATATCTGGAATATCATCAGCATTTATTTTCCCCTCATTAACCCATATAAGTGTCCCTACTATAATCCTAATCATATTATACAGAAAACCATCGCCTTTTACAAGCATAATTATTGAATCACCACTAATTTCTAGAACAAACTTATGTATTGTTCTTATTGTGTTAATTTTATCCGAATCTATCGAACAAAAACTCTTAAAATCATGCGTTCCCACAAAATTCTGTGCTGCTTTTCTCAAAAGTTCAACATCAATAGGGCGTTTGTAATGGTATTCTAAATCTGTAGCAAATGGATTTTTGCTTTCACTATTATGAATTTTATAAATATATTCCTTTGCTTTACATGAGTATCTTGCATGAAAATCTAGAGGCACATCCTCACATGAAAGAATAGAAATGTCATTAGGTAGTCTGCTGTTTACACCCTTAATAAAACTTCCAGATGGTATATTGCTGTTAGTCATAACTGAAAAGCAATACTGATTTGCATGAACACCAGCATCTGTCCTGGAACATCCGATTATTTCTACTTCCTCATTAAGCACGCTTGAAACCTGCTTTTCAACTACCTCCTGAACAGTAATTGCATTCTTCTGCTTTTGAAACCCATGATAGTTCGTACCTCTATAAGCCATCATAACCTTTAAATTTCTCAAAATCATGTCCCTCTATCTACAAATCTTGAATTAATATATTTATCACAATTATTGCTAAAAGAAACACTAGTGTAATTACTATTGCAATATAATCCTTTAACCCTGATTTTAGCTGTTTAAGACGAGTTCTTCCTTCTCCACCACGATAACAACGACAGGTCATTGCAAGTGCCAAATCATCTGCTCGTCTAAATGCCGATATAAAAAGTGGTACTAGTATTGGAATCAATGCTTTTATTCTCTCCATAATCTTGCCACTTTCAAAATCTGCTCCTCTTGCCTTTTGTGCAGACATAATCTTGTCGGTTTCCTCTATTAGAGTAGGTATGAATCTTAATGCTATCGTCATCATCATAGCAAACTCATGAACTGGCATTTTGAGCTTTTTAAATGGTGATAACAGGTATTCAATAGCGTCAGTTAATGCTATTGGTGAGGTTGTATATGTCAAAAGTGATGAGCCGATAATCAGAAAAATAATGCGTATCGCCATGTAAACAGTCATATTTACACCATCTTCTGTTATTTTGATAAACTCCCATTCTATATATACATCGCCACCATCAATAAATAATAAATTAAATATTGATGTGAAAATTAGAATTGGTATTAAAGGCTTTAAGCTTTTTAACATTAACTTAAACGGAATTTTAGATAAAACAAATGTAAAAAGTGCAAACACTCCACCAATCAATAAGCCCCATAAATTATTTGAAATAAAAAGCATTGCAATAAAAATAGTTGTCATGATTATCTTAAATCTTGGGTCAAGCCTATGAATTATGCTACTCCCTGGAAAATACTGTCCAAGAGTTATATCCTTAATCATGAGCCCTACCCCCTTTTTCAGACAGGTATTTCAGCAATACATCCTTTGCATATTTTACAGTATAAACCTCATCCTCTATGTTAATACCCCTGTTTTTAAGCTCATTTATAACTCTTGTAATCTGTGGTACTGTTAATCCCATTTTCGATATCTCATCAGCCCTTTTGAAAACTTCAGCAGTATCTCCATAGCAAAACAACTTGGATTTATTCATAACAAGTATTTTGTTTGCATATCTGGCTATATCCTCCATGCTATGAGAAACAATTATTACCGTACAGCCAGTCCTTCTATGGTGTGCTTTAATCAAATTAAGAATTTTTTCCCTACCCTTTGGGTCAAGACCTGCTGTTGGCTCGTCAAGTATAAGTATTTTCGGCTCCATTGCCATTACTCCAGCTATTGCTACCCTGCGTTTTTGACCACCGGATAATTCAAATGGTGACTTCTGAAGCAAGTCCTCACTAATGCCAACCGCAAATGCAGTTTCTCTAACCCTTTGGTCAATTTCATCACTGCTTAATCCCATATTTTTGGGACCAAATGCAATATCCTTATATACAGTTTCCTCAAAAATTTGATGCTCAGGATACTGAAAAACCAGTCCCACTGTAAACCTTGCCTGACGAATACTAGCCTTGCTTTCCCATATATCCTTCCCATCAATAAAAATTTTACCACTTGTCGGCTTTAGCAATCCATTAAAATGTTGAATTAAAGTCGACTTCCCAGAGCCTGTATGCCCTATAATGCCTACAAGCTCTCCTTCTTCTATCTCAAGATTGATATTATCAATCGCTGTTTTCTCAAATGGAGTCCCTACGCTATACACATAGGTTAAATTATCAGTTTTTATTATGCTCAAAGCAAATACCCTCATTTACGCAAGAATTTTCATAAGTGCCTCAATACACTCATCTTCCGTTACTATTTCTTCATCAATATCCAAACCATGCTTTTTAAGCTCATAAATAAGCTCAGTTACCTGTGGTACATCAAGCCCCACCGATTTAAGCAGTTCCACTTGTGAAAAGACCTTTTTAGGGACATCATCAAGTATAACCTCGCCCTCATCCATTACAATAACTCTATCAGTCTCTGCTGCTTCATCCATATAATGCGTTATTATTACAATCGTTATACCATAATCCCTGTTTAGCATTTTAATAGTTTTTAAAACCTCCTGCCTACCCTTCGGGTCAAGCATTGCAGTTGGCTCATCAAGAACGATACATTCAGGACGCATAGCAATTACACCTGCTATGGCAACACGCTGCTTCTGTCCACCTGAAAGCTGATGTGGAGCATGCTCACGATATTCATACATATCCACTGCTTTAAGTGCCTCATCAACACGCTTACGCATTTCTTTAGGCTCTACTCCTAGGTTTTCTAATGCAAAGGCCACATCCTCCTCAACAACTGTTGCAACAAGCTGGTTATCAGGATTCTGAAAAACCATACCTACTCGTTGACGAATATCAAAATGCTTGTTCTCAAGCTTTGTATCAATATCCTCAATATAAATGGCTCCATCGGTAGGTAATAATATCGCATTAAGATGCTTTGCAAAGGTGGATTTGCCAGAACCATTATGTCCTAAAACAGCTACAAACTCACCTTTGTTTATTTCTAGACTAATACCCTTTAAAATTTCCTTTACAGGAGCTTTCGTATTTTCAATCTCTGTTAAATAATCATTTTCATAATGAAAATGCACCTTATCAGATTTAATTATACTGCCCATATCACACCTCCGTTTAAGCCTGCCAAATTGCTGTAAGGCCACATGGTAAACACATTTCTCCAGTTTCTACGGGTAGTCCGATTTCATCATAAATAACCGTTCCACCAAACCTTTTAATCATAATCTCACCTAAAATATACCCCATAGAAGATGGTAAAATGCCTGTTGCAGAGCTATTGACCATAAAGAACAAAGGCTGCTCACTTAACACCTTTGAACATAACTCAATAAAGTCATAAATATTATCCTCAAGTCTCCAGACCTCACCATTGGATTTTTTACTATATAATGGAGGTTCCATAATTATTGCATCATATCTTCTATCGCGCTTTATTTCCCTTGTGACAAATTTCTCGCAATCATCAACAATCCAGCGAATAGGTCTATCAGAAAGATTAGATAACTCAGCATTCTCCCTTGCCCATGAAACAATACTCTTGGATGTGTCAACATGGCAAACGCTAGCTCCAGCGGCTGCGCAGGCAAGAGTTGCTCCTCCCGTATATGCAAATAGGTTCAACACATTAATTTGCCTGTCAGCAGCTTGAATTTTGTCCGACATAAAATCCCAGTTGACAGCCTGCTCAGGAGATAGCCCAATGTTCTTAAAGCCAGTCGACTTTAAATTAAAAGTTAAATTACCATATGAAATTTGCCATACCTCATCAATATTCCTTCTGAATGTCCATTTCTCTCCGCCAAATGATGAACGCTGAAAATAACCATCAGCCTTTTTCCACATATCTGTTTTATGAGGTGTTTTCCAGATGATTTGTGAGTCGGGACGAATCAGAGTTACCCCATTCCAATCCTCTAGCCTTTCACCATTTGATGTATCTATAAGACGATATTCCGTCCATTTATCAGCAACCTTCAAAATACTTCTCCTGTGTTATGCACCATATTTTTCTCTTATCTTATCAGAAATCTCTACTGCCATTGTATTAATAAGTTCAAAATTTCTTCCCTCTATCATTACTCTAATCAACGGCTCTGTACCACTTTCCCTTACTAATATTCTGCCCTTATCTCCAAGTGTCTTTTCATGTTTTTCAATCAAATCTGTGATATCATTGTCATTTTTCCATACTTCCCTGCCATTTGTATTGATTTTCACATTTATCATTACCTGTGGGAAACTTTCCATTATTTTTGCAAGCTCAGACATCCTCTTACCCGATTTCGCAAGAATTTCTAACACCTTCAATCCTGAAAGCTGGCCATCACCAGTTGTTGCATCATCAAGAAAGATAATATGCCCACTCTGCTCACCGCCGATATTATATCCACCCTCAATCATCTTTTCAAGCACATATCTGTCACCAACCTTTGATGTTACGACATTTATTTCATTTTCCTTTGCAAAATATGAAAAGCCAATATTAGTCATAACAGTAACAACTGCTGTATTATTTTTTAGCTTACCAGCCTCCTTATATGACTTTGCACATATTGCAATGAGTTTATCCCCATCAACAATTTCTCCATTTTCATCAACAGCAAGACATCTGTCAGCATCACCATCAAATGCTAATCCTACATGACACTTACATTCCTTGACAAATTTCATAAGGTCACCCATATGTGTTGAACCACATTTATCATTTATATTTGTTCCATCAGCATTTGCATTCAACATAAAGCAGGTTGCTCCCATGCCTTCAAAAAGCTTTTGAGCAGTAACAGAAGCACTTCCATTAGCACAATCAAGCGCAACTCTTATACCCTTTAAATCAGCTGTTGAGCAAGCCCTCATAACATATCTTATGTAGTCCCATTGTGCGTCCTTATAATATGAAACTCTTCCCACATCTCCGCCCGAGGCAAGTACAATTTCTTCTGGAGTATCTAAAATAAGCCTTTCGATTTCCTCTTCAATTTCATCAGATAGCTTATATCCCGTCGAAGAAAATAATTTTATCCCATTAAATTCCATGCTATTATGTGAAGCTGAAATCATAACTCCTGCATCAGCACAATTTTTCCTTACAAGTGCCGCCACTGCTGGAGTTGGAACTACACCAAGCAGTTCTGCATTTGCTCCAACTGAACAAATTCCAGCTACAAGTGCTGCTTCCAATATATCGGATGAAATTCTTGTATCTTTACCAATATAAATTGTCGGCTTATGACTCATTTTCTTTGTAAGAACCAATGCTGCTGCTCTGCCTATCTGCATTGCAAGCTCACAGGTTAATTCTGTAATTGCTACTCCTCTTGCGCCATCTGTTCCGAATAATCTTCCCATTTTACACTGTCTCCTTTTTGCATAATATTACTAGAATTTCCAATCAAAAATGCAGTTGCCCATTATCGCATTCTTTAGGTGCATAGCCTAAATGCTCATATGCAAGCCTTGTTGCACAGCGTCCTCGTGGTGTCCTTGCCAAAAATCCCAACTGCATAAGAAACGGTTCACATACATCCTCTATGGTAACCCCCTCTTCGCCAATTGCTGCAGCAAGTGTTTCTATGCCAACAGGGCCACCACTATATCCCTTTATTATCATATTAAGCACACGCTTATCAAGGCTATCAAGACCCAAGCTATCGATTTCAAGTCTATCCAAAGCTATATGTGCAATTTCCTTTGTAATAGTTCCATTACCCATTACATCTGCAAAATCCCTTACACGCTTTAGTAACCTATTAGCAATTCTGGGCGTTCCTCGTGCCCTCCTTGCAATTTCCATAGCACCATCTAGGTCACATGGTATACCCAAAATCATACTACTCCTTCTAACTATATCGCACAGCTGGTCGTGGTTATAAAGCTCAAGCCTGAGTAATACACCAAATCTGTCCCTAAGTGGTGATGTAAGCTGTCCTGCCCTAGTAGTTGCTCCAACAAGCGTAAATCTTGGCAAATCCACTCTAATAGAGCGTGCTGAGGGGCCCTTTCCTATCATTATATCTAAAGCATTATCCTCCAGTGCCGGATAAAGTATCTCCTCTATTGCACGAGACAGCCTGTGTATTTCATCAATAAACAATACATCATTTTCAGAAAGATTTGTAAGCAAAGCCGCTAAATCTCCCGGTTTTTCTATCGCAGGACCTGATGTTATACGCAGATTTACACCCATCTCATTCGCTATTATTCCAGCCAATGTAGTTTTTCCAAGTCCAGGAGGACCGTATAAAAGTACATGGTCGAGTGCCTCTTCCCTACGCTTAGCCGCCTCTATATATATCGCCAGATTCTCCTTAACCTTATCCTGCCCGATATACTCCTGCAATGTTTTAGGCCTTAGGGAATAGTCAATTTCACTGTCATTAACTGTGTATTCAGGTGTTGTCATTCTGTTTTCAAGGTCCATACCACCTGTTTCTATCAAAAAAAATCCCTCCTGAATATTTTATATGTAATTACCCTCTATTTCATCTTGTTCCCAATTATTTTCAGTGCCTGCTTAATCATTTCCGATGAGGAAAGAGTAGGGTCAAGCTTAGCAATTATCGGTGCAACCTCCGATTGCGAATAACCAAGCACAACCAGTGCAGATATTGCCTCCCCAGTATTTGAACTGCTTAAAGCAGGCTCAAAATCAACTTCTCCCACAGAGGAAAGGCCTTCCTTAACCATTCTGTCTTTTAATTCTAGGATAATTCGCTGTGCAATTTTAGGGCCTATTCCCTTAATACTTGTTAAAGCCTTACTGTCACTTGAGGCAACAATAAGTGCAAATCTTTCAACACTTATTTCAGAAAGTATCGAAAGTCCAACCTTAGGTCCTACCCCAGAGACAGTAGTTAACATTTTAAAGCAATTTAACTCATCAAGAGTGTAAAATCCAAATAACTCAACAGCATCCTCTCTAACACTCATATAGGTGAATAGTTTAACCTCATCACCTATATTTCCAATCTGTGAAAGGGTTGCCAAAGTTGTTCTGCAAGCATATCCTACCCCAAAACACTCAATAACTGCCATAGATGGCTCTTTAGCAATCAATTTACCCCTTACACTGTAAATCATTTTAACACTGCCTCCATATTTTCAATAACCTTATAATCGTTTATTTTTATACTCAACAAGAAATTCCTTGCACTTATCCCTTTTCATCTTTTCTGCAAGCTTTATTATTTTACGGATATTAAACCTAGTTATAATTCCAGTATCAGCCAAAACCTCAAGTCCAGCTATATCATTATAATCTAAAAACTGAGTTATTGCAACTTTTGAATGTTTCTTCAAAAATGTGAAATAGTCCTTTTCCATCTCTTCAGTAAGACCATCTCTACATATCATTCTATATGCAGAAACATCAATCTTCTTTTCAATGTCATTCAGTGTTGAATATGCCTTGTCATAGCCCTCCCAAGTAAAGCCATCTTTAAAAAGCTTGCAATATTCACGATGAATGGCATTATATCCCTCTGTTTTCAATTCATCAGTTGGCACAAAAACCTTATGTTCTATATATTTATCATCATTTTCATAAATTCGAACCTTAATCTCTCGTACTCCTGCAAGCTCTGCATGAGAATAAAAATCAAGTTTAGTTTCATACCTCATAGTAACCGATTTTAAACTCCTGCAACGATAAAACGCCCTAAATCCTAAATCACAATCTCCAAAAAGAAAAACAATATTCGATAGCCTTATGCAATCCGCAAAGGCTCTCTCCTTAATTCGTTCGACCTTTCCTGGAATAATCAATTCCCTAAGAACATTACAACCATAAAACGCTTCGTAACCTATTTCCTTAACTGATTCTGGAATAATTATCTCATCTAAATTACGACAATTGCTAAATACATTATCGCCAATCCTCTCCAAATCACAAGGCAGCTTTACATATGCCAAATCAGTACACTCATTAAACGCACCATCACCAATTAGTTTAACTGTATCAGGTATAATTGCTCTTTTCAATAGCTTACATCTGCTGAAGGCGTCATTTGAAATTTCCAAAACAGGAATACCAGAAATATCACCTGGAATTACTAAATCAGTAATATTTTTAGCAGCAGCTGACTCTATAATGACCTTTTCATCCTCAACTATATAATTAAACAACTGTGCATAGTTCATTAATATCACCTACATCCACAATTAAATCTGCTTGAATTCGAACAATGAGCATCGCATATTGCAACAGCCAACGCATCTGCTGCATCATCAGGCTTTGGTGTCTGCTGCAAATTTAATATTCTCCTGGTCATATCCATAACCTGATTCTTTTCAGCTTTTCCGTATCCAACAACTGCGTGCTTTACCTGCAATGGTGTGTATTCAAAAATAGGTATACCTCTTATAACTGCTGAAAGAATAAGCACACCCCTTGCTTGAGAAACATCAATACCTGTCTTCTGATTTGTTGTAAAATACAATTTTTCAATTGCAAAACGGTCAGGCTTAAACTTATCCAGAATAAATTCCATATCATTATAAATTGATTTCAACCTTAGGTGAAACGGAGTAGCAGCTTCTGTGAAAATTGCCCCATACTCAACGGGCGTAAACCTGTTCCCATCATAATCCACAATACCAAATCCCACTATGGCATATCCTGGATCTATACCAATTATCCTCAATTAAACACCTCTAAAAAAATTTTATATAATAACCAAACTAATCAAGTAATATTATAACATATTTACAATATATTTTTCAACAACAATTGGATAATTGCTTTTTCTTTTATAATAATAATAGCGAATACGATAACCTGTATTACAGTTAAGCTGATAAGACAAACTGATAAAAGGTAATCTCATTCGCTATGAGAGAATATATCATAATAAGTCCAATTAAATCCTACTCCATACTTGTAATTCGATTAATTGTAAAACAGCCTACAGCAAGAGTTATTACACACACCAATATCTCAATGCCTGTTGGGAAACCAGGAAATACGGTTATAACTGAGCCTGCTACAAAGCCTATTATAGCACAATATGTTAGCTGGGGATATTTTTTCATAGCCATCTCAAGCGGCTTTGTGATAACAAATACTCCTATTACAACGCTAACAGCAAGAAATGCTAAAAATAAAATATGATCAAACGGATGCTCAAGAGCTAAAAGAAATGCTGGATACATACCAAGAACCAATAGCATATGTGATGTGCTTATTCCCGGTAGCACAAGTGCAATAGCTATAACAAACCCGGTAATTATTTGCATAATAAGAAATTTCGGAGTGATGCTTGCAGCAAATTTAAATGAGCTTTCAGGCAACTGTTCAAGTGCCAACACTAAACCAAGTCCCAATAAACCAGCAATTACTCCAAAAGTTATCTGTTTCCCATCATTCTTTTTAATTCCTGTTTGCTTTAAAAGAAGTGGTATACCACCCAAAATTGCACCAATAAATAAATACATTACTGGCAACTCATATTTTTCTAATGCAGCCGAGATCAATCTTGCAAATAATAAAAAACCAATACCTGCACCTACACAGAATTTAAATAGAAATAAAAAACTCTTCTTGAAATCCTTAAAAATATTATTTACAGAATGAATTAATTCATCATATATACCTAAAATTATTGCCATTGTTCCACCGCTTACTCCCGGAACCAGCATAGAGGCTCCTATAAGCAAGCCTTTTAATGATATTAGTATTGTATTTTTGTACTTCATAATTATCCCCTATCAATTGCTTATTTATGCTTTAAAAAAATTTTATTCTATTATATCACTTTATACATAGATTTGACAAGGGTTTGTCCCTAAAATTATAAAATAATTAAGCCAGCATACATAATCATTGCTGGCTTAAAATATATTACAGCTAATTATCATATAGCAGCTGCTTAATTTCGACTAAATCATAAATATTGATTTTTCCATCCTCAGCAATATCAGCATTAACTGCTAAATCCTCAGGCAAATTATAATTGCCTTGTAAAACCTTTATAAGAATTACCACATCAATAATTGTAACAGTACCATCACCATCTAAATCCCCCAAGACTATTGGATCTTCTATTATTTCAGTAGTTGTGGTTTCTTCCGTTATTTCAGTAGTTGTGGTTTCTATTGGCTCTTCTGTTACAGTGGTTGTTGCTGTTGGTTCTGTCGGTTCGTCTATTAACAATTGACTCAATGGTATGTACTGCAAATCGTCCTCATCGTCTCCTGTATATTTTAATGTGAACACCAAATTTTCTTTATAAATCGCAATTCCAAAAATACGCCTTGTTTCATCCTCAGACAATGTGTAAATCGGAGTTTCTTCTGATCCATCTGCATTCACAGTATAAATTGTGTTATCGCTATTGTATAGCAGCCTTCCGTTATATGCTATAACATTACTGTAAATCTCATATGAGTACTTATGTATTTTAGGTTTGTAAACGGATTCCTTTTTTCCTGTTGCAAAATCATAGCTTGTTAAGTTACCGCTATTGCTTATATAATACCATTTTCCGTTAAGGTATGTAAGAGCGTTTGTTACATAAATCCAGAAATAATCATCGTAAGTTTTATCATCAGCAACATAGAATTCGTTAATATCTACATGCCCAAGCTCTACAATTGCATCTTCACTCTTTAAAAAGTTCCCATGAGAAGCCTTTCCGAGTGTTCTGTAATCATCATTCCATGTAGCATCTACATGATAATACTTACCATCAATTTTGACTATATTCCATGCATGATTTACCGTATCACTTGTCACTATCCAACATTCGATACCCAATTTATTTAAAACATATTTATATGCTAATGCATAAGCCTGACAAACTCCTGTCTTATTTATTAACAAGTCGTAGGCATTGTAAATGGAATAGGTATAATCATATGAAAAATGAACCAAGAAATACTCATGAACAGCTAACGCCTTCTCTAAGTCACTCATATTTTCATCAAGCGTACTAATAATATAATCTACCTCTTCTTCAAACATTTGCCTCATTTCAACTATTTCATCATATGTATAATTATAATATAAATATGTAACAGCCACATAGCCTGTTAAAGCATTATAATAATTCATGATTTTGTTATCAACATAAAATAATTCTGGGCTTTTATTAATGATTTGCCTAAACACTTCCATAACTTCGTCTTGCGTAGCCTTGTATCTTGAAACATTAACCGTAGGCTCTACATTTAAAAAAGCATTATACATTGCCTCTTCAAGTGTAGGTGTTTTAAATATTCCAGCATCGTATGTTTTAGCATAAGAAAACGAAACATACTGATTAGTTGCACCCTCTTGAATTAAACTCACATAATGTGTTTCTACATCTAAAACATCTTCATCTAAGGCGTTTACATATGCTGGTGATGCCATAATTATTGTAAATACAAATGCAATAAACAAGCTTAGAACCTTTTTTCTATTAACAATCATAAACAATCACCCCTTTACTCCTTTGTATAAATTATACTTCTACAACTTCTATCCGTCAATGTTTTTATGCAATTATTATAAAAGTTTACAAATTTAATAGTTTATTAATTAGTATATAATCTATACCTTTTTTATATAAAATCCAGTATACTAAAAATAAGTTGATGTATTAATTTTAATTCACCAACTTATTTCTTAGATTTTTATTAATTAATCGTAATGTAAAGCTCATCTGTATTTATATTGTGACACATATTCAAAACCATCAAGTAAAGAATCAAGGCTCTTGAAAGCCATACCCGTTCCTCTTGCGACACAGGAAATCGGGTCGTCTGCCACAATTGACCTGACACCAAGCTTTCTGAACATCAGCTTTGCCAAGCCCCCAAGCAATGCTCCGCCACCTGTTAAGATTATACCATTATCATAAATATCCCCTACTAGTTCAGGAGGTGTTTGTTCCAACACATCCTTTACAGCGTCAATAATAGAATATATTGTCTCCTCAATTGCGTTGTAGATATCAACTTCACTTATCTCAAGCTGAACAGGCATACCGCTGATTAAGCTCCTACCCTTGATAATCATAGTGTTTTTAGGATTTGGATCATCTAAATTTGTTAATTCCTTTTTAGTAATTTCAGCAGTCTTTTCACCAATTAAGACCTTATATCTAGTCATAATATATTTTATGATAGCTTGGTCAATTTTGTTTCCTGCACCCTTCAAAGAATTTGATGTTACAATTCCACTAAGTGAGATTACAGCTACATCAACAGTTCCACCACCAATATCCACAACCATATTACCTTTGGCTTTGGATATATCAACTCCTGCGCCGATTAAAGCTGCAATAGGCTCTTTAATTAGATATACCTTTCTTGAGCCAGCACTTAAAGCAGCCTCAACAACAGCTCTGTTTTCAACCTCTGTTATAAGTGATGGCACACATATGATAATTCTTGGCTTAACCAATTGTCTGCCACTAACCTTTAAGATAAACTCTCTTATCATGCACTGTGTCATTTCCTCATCAGATATAATTCCATCTGACAATGGTCTTATCGCCACAATGTATTCAGGCGTTCTGCCAATCATTCTATACGCATCATTACCCACCGCTAAAACTCTTTTTTTCTTTTTATTAAAAGCTACGACTGATGGCTCTGTCAATACAACTCCTTTTCTTCCCATAGTCATAACAATATTAGCAGTTCCTAAATCAATACCAATATCCATATTAGCCATATCTATCTGTTTCTCCTGTCTGTTTTAAATCTTTAGTTTTGTTGTTGTCCCCACCAGAACTATAACCGTCTTAGCACCCCTTGCTTTCAGCAAATCGCTACATCTCTTTGCTGTGCTGCCCGTTGTAAGCACATCATCACAGAGTAATATTCTCATATCCGACAAATCAACCTCATTTATATCATATTGTGAAATATTCATTTTCCTATCCTCAGCACTCAATGAGTGTTGCTCAATATCTGTATGCTTTCTGGTTAATATTTTATTACTATAGGGTATTCCTGTTTTGTCGGAAATAATTCTAGCGATTACCTCTGCCTGATTATAGCCGCGTTGTCGTATTTTTTTCTTAGACATTGGTACAGGCACAACTAAATCCAGTTTAAGTAAATCCTCATTTTCCTTCAATAGCCTCGCCAGCTGCTCACCAATATGATTTCCATAGTTTAAATTATTTCCCTTTTTAAGTGAAATAATACCCTCAGCGGCAGTTTCAGCATAATAATAACAGGCATAAACCTTATCAAAGCTTATTCCATTATCACAAACGCAAGGAATCTTACCACATTTTGAGCAAATTTCCTGATTAATTATCTCCAGCTTGTCCATACAGTATTCACATAAATTATCTTTCCAGTTTATAAAACAATCACAGCATGGACAACGATTCGGATAAAATAAATCCAAAATAAATCTACTAATCAAAGTTTTTTCCCATCTCATCTGTCAACATCGCCTTTAAACATGAATACCTAAATGTTTTACGGTTATTTCCCACCATCTGAAATATCTTATTCTGTGAGCCTATAAGTATCATGAGCTTTTTTGCTCTTGTTACTGCAGTATACAGCAAATTCCTGTAATATAGCTTTTCAAAGCCGCCTAAAACAGGCATTATTACAACCTCAAATTCACTACCTTGACTTTTATGCACAGTAATTGCATAGGCTAATTCCAACTGCTCAAGCATCTCAAAATCATAGCTTGTTATCCTGCCGTCAAAGTCAATTACAACCTCAAGATTCTGCTTATTAATATTTAAAATCCTACCTATATCTCCATTGAATATGCCTGCACCCTCTTCGCCATCCTTAGTCCAGACTATATCATAGTTATTTCTAGTCTGCATTACCTTATCACCCTCACGAAAGGTGTAAACAAAAGACCTGATTTCTCTTTTATGTACCATTTTAGGATTAAGCACTTCCTGTAACGCCTTGTTAACCTCAACTACACCTAAAGTACCCTTTCTTGATGGGCAAAGCACCTGTATATCATCAATTGGTGAATATCCATATGCTCTTGGAAGTCGGTTTTTACATAAGTCTAACACCATTTTTAACGCTTCATCACTTTCAAGCCTCTGAAAAAAAAAGAAATCATTATTTTTCTGTGACAAATCAGGGTTGATTCCATTTACAATTTTATGGGCATTTGTAACAATACAGCTTTTTTGAGCCTGTCTGAATATTTCCTTAAGCTTTATCACCGTAAGCTGATTGCTATCAATTAAATCCTTAAGAATATTTCCAGCACCAACTGGTGGAAGCTGGTCACTATCTCCCACCATTATAATTTTGCAATTTAGCTTCAACGCTCTTAATACAGACTCAAACAGCAAAACATCAACCATTGACATCTCATCAATAACCAAAACATCACAATTAAGTGGATTGCTTTCATTATGTTTAAACTTTAGCTTGCCCGAATTATCAAACTCCACCTCAAGCAGTCTGTGAATTGTTTTAGCATCATATCCCGTCAAATCAGAAATTCTTTTTGCCGCACGACCTGTTGGTGCAGCTATCATTACAGTATGTCCCTGCTTCTGATAAAGTGATATAATCGCATTCAATGTTGTGGTTTTACCTGTTCCCGGACCACCAGTTAATATCACTAGCCCCTTTGATAACGCTGCAGAAATAGCCTCCTTTTGAAGCTTCTCATACCTAATATTATTTTCCTCTTCCTCTATTTGAATCAGATTATCATAATCATCAATATTCTTCTGACAAAAAGCCTCTAAAACAGATAGCCTGCCAGCTATATATGACTCCGCAAGATAATAATCCTTAAGATACACAAACTCACGGCCATTTTTCTTATATTCGTATATTATTTCTTCCTCAAGTGCTTCATTATATGTAGTATAAAAATCCTTTTCACCAATACCCAAATACCTGCATGCCAAAGGCTGCAGCTTGTCAAGAGGCAAACAGGTATGCCCAACATCTGCATTCTGCGTTAAAATATCAACTATACCTGCACAAATTCTTTTTGGAGAGCAAGCTGATATTCGCAAATCCTTCGCTATAGCCTCAACCTTCTTAAATTCTAAACCGACACTGGGTTCACACAATATATATGGATTATTCTGAATCAGATCCATACTATCCAAACCCCATTTCTGGAATGCCTTCATTGCATATTTCGCCCTTATTCCATAACCAGATAGGTAAGTCATCAGTATTCTTAAATTAAATATTTTCTTAACCTCTGCTGCTATTGACTCACACTTTTTAGGGGAAATGCCTTTAATCCGCAAAAGCTTCATAGGCTCATTTTCCATTACCTCAAGCGTCTGTTCCCCAAACTCATCTACAATCTTTTTGGCAAGCGAAGGTCCAATTCCTTTTATTGCACCCGACGAAAGATATTTCTGTATATTTACTGCTGTATTTGGAAGCTTTCGGTCGCAATATTCTGCCTGAAACTGAACACCAAACTTTGTATGCGTAACATATTTACCAATAAGGCTTAGCTGTTCGCCTTCATCAATGTCACCAAGTGTTCCTACAACAGTTATCAGCTCACCATGCGAATCTATTTCCAGAACTATATAACCATTGTTTTCATTCCTAAACAGCACATTTTCAACCGTACCTTCGACTTTTATTGTAATATCCTCCAGTATACTCCCTCCCAGAAATACAATTACTTATATTATACTATTGTCACGATTAAAATGCAAATAGATTTTACCATACAGCTAATTAAATTTTTCTAATTATTAAATAATTATCCCCTGAATTTTAAAACTTCAGGGGATTTCTAATATGCAAAGGCTGCATATTATTTTACACAGCCTTTTAGTACATATAATCTTTATATTATTCTCATTCTTTGCATATTTTTATTCATATAGAGGGAATTTAGTACAGATTTCAGTTACGCCGTTTCTAATTTTATCAACATTGTTTTCAAAATCCTTAGCTGTTAGATAAATATATTCAGCAATCTTCTTCATCTCTTCAGCACCTAAACCTCTGCTTGTTACAGCAGGTGTACCAATTCTAATTCCGCTAGTAACAAATGGACTTTGTGGGTCATTTGGTATAGCATTTTTATTGACAGTGATATAAACCTCATCAAGCCTGTTCTCTAATTCCTTACCTGTGATATCAAATGGACGCAAATCAACAAGCATCAGATGATTGTCAGTTCCTCCTGAAACAAGGTTAAATCCATATTTCATCAATTCTTCAGATAGTACCTGTGCATTTTCAATAACTTTTTTCTGATATACCTTAAAGTCATCCTTCAATGCTTCACCAAAGCACACTGCCTTTGCAGCAATAACATGCATTAAAGGTCCACCCTGAATTCCAGGAAAAACAGCCTTATTAATCTTCATTGCCAATTCTTCATTATTTGTAAGAATTAATCCACCTCTTGGGCCTCTTAAAGTTTTGTGAGTCGTAGAAGTCACAATATCAGCATAAGGAACAGGTGATTGATGTAAGCCTGCAGCTACCAATCCAGCGATATGTGCCATATCAACCATAAAGTATGCACCAACAGATTTAGCAATTTGGGATATTCTTTCAAAATCAATCGCTCTTGGATATGCACTTGCTCCTGCAACAATCAGCTTTGGAGAATTTTCCCTTGCCAATTTTTCAATAGCATCATAATCTATTTTTTCGTCCTTTTCGCTTAAGCCATAGGAAATAAAGTTGAAATATTTACCTGATAGATTAACAGGCGAACCATGTGTCAAATGTCCACCATGAGCCAAGCTCATACCTAAAACAGTATCACCAGGATTGATTATTGCAAAATATGCCGCTGTATTAGCCTGTGCACCTGAATGAGCCTGAACATTTGCGTATTTTGCTCCAAAAAGCTTTTTAGCTCTTTCAATAGCTATATTCTCAACAATGTCCACACATTCGCAACCACCATAATAACGCTTTCCGGGATAGCCCTCTGCATATTTATTTGTTAAAACAGAACCCATTGCAGCCATTACAGCAGGGCTTACTATATTTTCACTTGCAATCAATTCAAGGTTTCTCTTTTGTCTTGCAAGTTCTTTCTCCATTGCCTCGCCAACTTCAATATCTGCATTTTTGACAAATCCGATAGAATCCATAATATCTTCGTACATAATATCTTCCTTTCAAGTTTTCAATAATATTTATAGTATACAATAAATTTGGAATAATTACAATAAGAATTTAACTTTTTATGCAATATTTATTTGCAATAGTATACTAGTTAAATTATAATACGCGATTGATTAAGCAGTTTATTCTTTACATTTTACTATAAATATGATATAATAAACAAAAATTCATTACTTTAGGGGAGAAGCATATGAAGCGTATTGTAAGTATTGCAGCTGCAGTGTTCATAGCTTTATTTCTTTCATTTTTAGGGCTATCATTTACAGAAAAGATTAATAGATATAATGAAGGAAGAGTAAACAGCATAGATAAGCCAAATATTGTTTTTGAAACACCAGAAACAAATATTTGGGATTTTATTAAGGAGTATAACTCAAAAAGCACTGAGGAGAGCAAAGTGTCTGAGATAACTACTACTGTTGTTAAGCAAACAGAAGAAGATAATACCGAAACAACAAGATATTCTCCTAGAGAAAATAAAAAAAAGAATAAAACAACAACTGAAACTACGGAAACTGAAGAAACTACCGAACAGACAAAATTAACAATAGTAGTAAGGTAAAATATTTTAAACTATCTGATTACATATGATTAAGGCTTGTATTTTCACTAAAGAAGATACAAGTCTTATTTTATATTTTTGATAATAATAATGCCTGTAATGTAAATTACAATCACAAAAACATAGATTTATCATAAACTATTAATAAGAAAATTTTACTTAGGAGGGCTGGAAATGGAAAGCTTGATAATTACTGCAGTACTTTTGTTAGGCATTATTATAGCGATACAATCAATAAATTTATTTGCTAAGTTAATTTATAGTGAAAATAGTATAGTAGAAGACTCGATTATAGTTATTCCAATAAAGAAGCACGAAAATGCAATAGAGTTTAAGCTGAGAAATATCATACGGAATGTAATGTGGGGGAATGATAAGAAATCAATCAGAATACTCCTTTTGGATGTTGATGCAGATGTAGAAACATTGAATATCTGCAAAAAAATATGCGAAGAACAGGCTTTTGTTGAACTGTGTGATAAGAATAATATAAGTAGCATATTAGCTGATGCAGTTAAGTAATATTTTGTATTTTAATTATATATGACATTATAAATTTCTTTCTCAAATTTCCTTAAAGAGTGTATTGCTAATAATTGCATCAGTACTGTAAAGGCCAAAACAAAATTGTTTTGGCTTTTAATTTATATTCAATTGTTATATCAATAACAATCCATCATAAAACTTTAAGTAATTTTTATGTGTGTTCCAACGAATATTATACTTTTAAATGACAAGCAATAATCTGTAATTTATAACATCAAACAATAACTTAATTATCAATTCTTCAACATTTTCGTACAAATACAAATTTAGTCCTGCTTTAAAATACTTACCATATAGAAATATGCCGCTTACCATTAGGTAAACGGCAGTAAAACTAGAGATTTTCATTTTTCAATGCATCAATAGGATTATCTTTTTTAATCTTTTGCATGGAATAAATCATAGTTGCAAAAACAACAGCAAATACGCTTCCAACCGCTATTGCGACATTTTGCCATGGAATAAAAAAGTTTGTTTCCCAACCATTTGATATGCTTTTAAAAATCCAATAGGTTATTACAAACGAAACTGGAAGACCATATATTAAACCCTTTACTCCATATAGTAAACATTCAAAATTCATCATCTTACTGAATCCCTTTTGAGTCATTCCAATCGATTTCAGCATTGCCATCTCCCGTCTGCGAAGAGAGATATTTGTTGAGATAGTATTGAAAACATTTGCTGCAGCAATAAGTGAAATAAGAACAATAAATCCATATGAAAACACATTTAACACTGTAATCAACGCTCTTTGTGACTCTACCCTATCTGCGTAATCATAAAGGTTAGATGAATTCAGACCATTTTCCATAATTACATTACTCATTTTTTCATAAACAGCTTTATGATCCTCAGCTTTAAAATATACCGCACTGTGTGTTTCGTCATAATCACCATTACCAAGAACTGCATTGAGTTTACTATACGGATATAAAAATGTTAGTCCATCAGTATTTATATCAACTACAAAAGGTTTGCTTTCAACAACAGCCCCTATTTTAACCGATTTTAAATCATACGCTTCATTATCCAATATGTTTTCTTCATAGCTCGATTCATTCAAGCTATCATACTCTTCGCCCTCTTTTTGCTGTGCAAGCAATACTTCCATGCTGCTTTCTGTTAATACATTGAATGTGTGGTACTTTCCATCATACTTTTTAACAAAATCTATAACAGAAGCTTCTGGCAGGTCTGACTCCATAAATTTATTAATATCAAGATTATTTGCTGTTATAAATTCTTTATATAAATCATCATTTATAAAATATAGTAATGCATCAAATTCAAACAAATCAGAGTTATTTGCATCAAAAGAATCATTACCTAACTTTTGCTTACGGTAATCTATATATTTTTTGTTAACAAGATTTGTTGGCACAAGAACTCTTTGGTATGTGACAAGTGTATATCCTGATTTACTAATACCATCAATTGATGACAGCTTCTTGTATATATCATCAATGGACATATTTTGAGTATCATCCGCTGACAATGAATAGGCTATATCATATTCCGAAACACTTACAACAGATCTAACACCTTCCGTCAGATATACTGAAAAACTAGAGGCTGATATAAAAAGTACAACGCTTATAAAAAGTGATATCACTGTCGCACGATATTTCTTTTTGTTGCGCTTAAAATTTTTAGTCGCAATCATGCCCTCAATCCCAAACAACTTATAGGATAATTTTGAAGTCCTTACCTTGCGTGCATCTATCTTTATATCTTGTGTCTGGCGTATAGCATCAATAACCGATACTTTCATTGCTCTTTTTGCTGGAATATATGCTGAAATCAAAACAGTTACAATACTTATTAAAAGAGCAATCACCAAAGCCTCCCATGAAACATGAAGCTTTAATACAAGTCCTGATGATATATTAAGAAAAGACTTAAACAAATCCTCGCAAAGCATGAATGTTATTCCAATACCCGCCATACCAGCCAGTACCCCTATGGGGATTCCTATCACATTAAGCAATGATGCTTCTGTCAAAATACTTCGCATTAATTGTCGCTTTGTTGCACCTACGGATGTCAGCAATCCGTACTGTTTTGTTCTCTCGGATACGGATATGGAAAAAGCATTATAAATCAATGAAATGGAGCCAACCATTATCAGAATAATTAATATTGCTCCCAAACTGTATAATACTGAATTGAACGCATTATCATCCGATATACCCATAACACGAAGTAAATCAGAGTGTATCCTAGTATTATTCTCCTTGAAGTTGTTGTCAAGATAACTGCTTACATACTTTGGAGAGTTATATACAAAATAAACATCGGAGTTATATTCTTTACTGCCATCGCTTAAGGTCAATGCTGTATATCCTGGAGCTGAATAGTATTCAAAGTCCGGTCGTTCATAAATACCTACAACCTTAAAGGTTCTATGCATGCCCTTTGTAAATTCCATTTTAAAACTATTGCCAAAAGCAAATGTATCCTGCTGAGTAAGCGGAATCCCATTAATCATAACCTTGCCTACATCCAGTTCAAGTATGTCTCCTACATTATACCTAACACCACCATTTGTTAAGAGATGTGCGGGTAGAATTATTTCATCTGAACTCTCTGGAAGCCTTCCGTCTTTAAAATAAATCGGTATAATATCAACAAAGCTGCTATCGATTCCGCCAATGAACAAAAAGGGTTTGTTTTCATTGTTATACTTTTCAAGCTGTACATATCCAATATTCTGAATTAAAGCAATTTTCTCTACATCAGAATTATTTCTTATTTTCTCGATACCTGTGTTGTTAAGATTATACACTGCGCCATGCCAATAGCCCTCCTCCGCAATTATAACTTCTTTGAGAAAATTCTGAAAGCTCGATATGCTTGTCGTTACTGCTGTAAACATGGCGACAGATAAAATTATTCCTATTATTGTAACTAACGTCCTTACCTTGTTTTTAACAAGTAATTTTATTGTAACTTTGTTTAATATGTTCATTTACGCAACACCTCGTCACGCGTTATTCTTCCGTCCTCAATTGCAATTATGCGATTTGCTTGTAAGGCTATATTTTCATCATGTGTTATAACAATAAGAGTCTGACCGTATTTCTTATTTGACAACTTCAACAGCTCTACAATTTCCTGGCTGTTTTTTGAGTCAAGATTACCAGTAGGTTCATCAGCCAGTACTACTGCAGGAGCATTCATCAGCGCCCTACCTATTGAAACGCGTTGCTGTTGACCACCCGAAAGCTGATTAGGAAGATGATTTTCCCGCCCCTTAAGTTTTAATGTGTCAAGTAATTCTTCAAGCCTTGCCTTATTGATTTCCCTACCGTCAATCAAAACAGGCAATGTTATGTTTTCTACAACATTTAGCACCGGAATAAGATTATAAAATTGATATATAAGTCCTACCTGCCGGCGTCTGAAAATTGCAAGTTCCTCATCACTCTGCGCATAAACATCCTGTCCTCCCGTATATACCTTTCCACTTGTCGGTTTATCAACTCCCCCGAGAATATGCAGCAATGTAGATTTGCCTGAGCCTGAAGGACCTATAATGGCAATAAACTCACCCTTTTGCACTGAAAATGATACCCCGTCAAGTGCTCTTACCGTATTATCATTATTTCCATATATTTTTGTAAGATTTTCTACTCTTAATATTTCCATAATACCGCCTTCCTTTTTATTATTTTGTATTCAAACTTATCTTTATGAATTAATTGTATCAGACTATGGTGACATATAGGTGACTTTAAAATAACAAAAATGTCACAAACGAAAAAGAGCCTGTTTCGGCTCTTTCAAACAACTCCTTTGTAAAATCTTATTGTAAAAACAGCTCCTCCCGCAGGGTTATTTTCCGCTTTGATTGTTCCGTTCTGACTAACTATTATCATTCTTGCCAATGCCAAACCGATTCCAAAGCTTTGAGAGCTTGAATTTTTCCCCTTATAGAACCTGTCAAAAAGATGTGGTAAATCCTCTTTATTTATTCCAACACCATTATCACTTATAACAATCTCAGTATATATAGCATTTTCATTTGCTCTGACTGTTATAATTCCACCTCTTGGAGTATGCTCCATACAGTTCTTCAAAATATTTTCAACAGCTTCAACAGTCCATTGCAAGTCACCTGTAAATGATGGTTCACTTTCAAAGTGTGTGACAAGTTGCTGTTCCCGTAATTCCATAGGAATTGCAATTGAGGCCGTAGCACGATTAATCAGATTTTTAACATCAACGGTCTCTTTTATCAGATTAGCAGTTCCTGAGTCCAGTTTTGACATTTTCAATAACGCTGAAATTAGCCAGTCAATACGGGTGAGAAGAGTTTCCGCTTCCTTAACAAGACTAAACCGTCGTTCATCTGTTAAGGTAGGCTTTGATAAAAAGGATATAATAAGATTTAGTGATGTCAACGGAGTTCTAATCTGATGGGATATATCCGCAATAGCATCTGTTAGAAATATTTTATCATTAATTAAATTTTCCGCCTGCTCCCTTAGTTGTATAGATAACTTCGACACTTCATTTTGTAATATTGCTAGCTCGCCCTCTGAGTATTCACTTAAATTTATTGTTTCATTTCCATGTAGTATTTTATCTAACTCTTGGCTGAAACTGCTAATTTTTTTGTACCTTCTATATGTTATAAATATATTAATCAGAGTAAAAGCTATACAGACAACGAAAATATAAGCCGAAAAGTAAACATTGAAAAAAGCAGCTGCAACCGTAAAAAACACGGTCAACAAAATATATAGCAATAAGCTACGTTTAACATCATGATTCCTAAGTAATTTCATTTATCTTTTCCTTTTATAATAGGTTAATCTACCCTGTATCCCAAACCTCGTACTGTCTTGATAATCGTCGGGAACTGTGGATCATCCTCAATTTTATCTCGTAACCGTTTTATGTAAACGGTTAGCGTATTGTCATTTACATACTCACCTGCAATATCCCAGATTTCATCAAGCAATCTGCTTCTTGAAAGAACTGTACCCTTATTGTTTAAAAACACAAGCAGCAGTCTGTATTCTAATGCAGAAAGCACTATTTCAACACCGTTCTTTGAAACATTACCTCTAATTATATCAACACATAATCCACCCACTTCTACAACTGATTGTGTTTTCCCATATCGTCGCAAAACACTTCTAATCCTTGAACTCAACTCTCTCGGACGAAAAGGTTTATTTATATAATCATCGGCACCCATATCCAGACCTGTCACAACACTGTATTCATCACCTGATGCAGTTAAAAAAATCACTGGCAAATCGTTTTTGCTTTTTGCTGCCTTGCAAACAGCAAACCCATTCCCATCAGACAAAGAAATGTCTACAAGCAGCAGGTCATATTTATTCTCCTCAAGCATATCAATAGCAGCCGATTGTCCAGCAACCGTATCAACATAATAGCCTTCATTTATAAGAAATTCTTTAAGATTCTCAACTATGCTTTTGTCGTCCTCAACAAGAAGTATTTTTTTCATTTAAGCCTTGTCCCTCCGGTTGGTAAAAAATAGTTTATTAATGGGAACTTGTGTTTTAACTTACATCTTCTTAACATAAATTCTTTAAAATCTAATGGATAATATTCTGTCTTTTGTGTTACAAAGCCATTTAAAGTATTCATATAATTTTTCACTATTATATTATAAATCATGGCATGTTTAAAATCAATGCTTATTCAAAATATGTTAAATATCTTTGTATGCAGATTTACAAAATATCACCAATTTCTAGCATGTAGACAATTTTAATATACTTATCTTTAAGTTTTCCTATATCAGTTTCACATTTCGTTTTTCCCTGTATTTATAACAAGTCACTACTTTCGTACTTTGTG
>JAAYPV010000052.1 GCA_012519635.1 Clostridiales bacterium | reverse complement strand
GGTTTATACAAAAACTAATAGCACATCTTTTAAATAAAATAACAAATAAAGAGTTTTTAGAGTAGAGCAAGAAATGAATTTGGGTACCCAAATTCAAAATATTTTTAGGAAGTATCCCAATCCCTCGCAAAAAGGTTTACGCCTATAGAAATCAAGATTAAACCATTACAGCAAAAAAATTATTAAAATTTACATATTAAACAGAATATATTATGAATATTAAAGATTGATAATAAATAAGAGTCGTAAATCAATTTTATATAATACGTCCATCTTTCATTCTAATAATTCTTCCACATGAAGCAGATACCGAGTTATCATGAGTAACAATTACAACTGTTGTTCCATTGTCAGATATTTTTTTTAATATATCCATGACAACTTTTTCATTAACTGAATCTAAAGAACCAGTTGGTTCATCAGCAAGTAGTAGCTTAGGTTTATTTATTAATGCTCTTGCGATTGCTATTCTCTGGCATTCCCCACCTGATAACTCATATGGAAAATGGGATAGCTTTTTACGAATTCCCACCTTATCTGCATAACGCTCTACTATTTCTCTTTTTTTATCATTTTTCATATTACTTAATGGCAAAGCTATATTATCATATGCAGTTTTTGAATTTATAAGTGCGAAATTTTGTACTATAAAACCTATATTTTCATATCTTAACTTAGAGAGTTTGTTTTTATGTGAAAAGTCCACTTTTTCCCCTTCAAAATAATATTCTCCTTTACTCATTTCTGATAATCCACCCATTATATTTATAAGAGTTGACTTTCCACATCCGCTTTTGCCCATTATTGCAACCATTTCACCTTTTTCTATTGATATACTGACATTATCTAATGCAATAACAGGCGAAGAATCTTTTCTATAAATCTTTGATATATTGCTTAGCTTTATCATTTTTAACCTCCTAGTTCTAGATAGTAAGAAAGAGCTATTTCTTTCGTAAATACATTGATAAATCATGCTTTTTAAGTTCATTTTTTGCGAGCATTGCAGATAAAAAGGATATTATAAACATAGCAATAGCAAATACAATATAAGGCATTAGTGGTGGCATAAGATAGTAATTAATCCGTATAATTATTATACTGATAATCGAGCCTATAAAATAAGATATTGAACATAAAATTAATGGTTGTAAAATAAACATAAGCATAATATCACCAAAGCTATATCCACATGTTAATAGAATTGCATAATATTTAAGGTTTCTTTTTACTGCCATAATTGAGAATAAAATCATAAGAAATGCCGAGAGAGTAAGTACTGTTATTGATATAATATAAAAAAAAGTGGTTATTTTTTGTAGATCAATATTAAAGAATCGTGTTCTTTGGTTCGTTGCCCCAATTATATTATGAATAGGAAAAATATCTAAGCTAGTACAAATTTCAGCTACTTTATCTTGAACTTCATTTGCACTACTTCCTGTAATAATGACTCCATTTGTTTTCATATATAACATGATTTCAAAAAGTGATGTAGAATTATCATTTAAAGTAACATTCTTTATATCATATGAAGGTTGTATTATATATCTGTCTAAGCTTTCTAATCTATCGTTTTCTCTTTTTATTACAGAACCTTCCTTTAAAATTCCAATTATCTTTAAATTTGCACCACCTTGATTAGGGTTAAGAATATTGTACTGCATTTTTATGTAATCCCCTACATTATAATAATCTTTGTATTCACTTCCTACTATAATAGGGATAACATTGGCGTTAAACTTGGAATCATCAAGTATATAGTCAGAACTTGAAAATATAATACCTTGTTCGACCTCAATTCCAAACTCATCAAAGACATTTTCAGATAAATATATTCCCTTTACAGTTGCAAAAGATTCAGGAGTTGTTGCATCTAATTCAGAAGTGCCTCCACTTTCATATAAGTATTTAAAAACCTCTGAGCCTTTAAAGTCGCTAACATCAATTGGATTACTATAAATCTCAAGGTATTCGAAATCTTCGTTGTTTGCAAGAATATGATTAAAGGCTAATAATTTTGTGTATTTATTAGCACTTCTTTCAAACTTTTCTCCTTCCTCTCCCACAAAGTTATCTGATAACTTATAGTAATTTTTAGAGGTGTATTTTTTAGTAAAAATTTTGTTTTGCTCATTAGTTTGTATATAAGAATTTATAGAGTAAGTACCTATGGCTGTGCAAATACTAAAAAGTAGTATAATAATCGCTGAAACAACCTTTGTATTTTTTATATTCCATAATGTTTCCTTAAATATTTTATTCATAGTCATTCTCCAACAAAACCTTAATGTTTTGTTTTCTGTATATTAATATTGCGGTTGCTATTGAAACAGATGATATTAAAACACCAAATAAAGTTGTAAATAGCAAAATTATAATATTGTATCTTATGTCATTTGATATAGCAACTGTCATAACATACCCTAAGATTTGGGATAATATAGATATGGTTAAAAAGTTTTTGAAAATATTAAGATATGTATTTCTTTTTCCAATAATAATACATACTGAAATATATTGCCTTAAGGAATTCATCCAGAATACTGCTATTGCAATCTGGGAAATCAAAATTATTGCAATTGTCATTAGAAAAATATTTATAGTCAAGCTTCTATACTGTACAAAATCAGAGAATGAAATATTATCGGGGATAATTTCAGAAATTTTTGCACCTTGACTTGAAAGCTCATTCTTAATCTTCTCATATGCATTTTGAATATCTTTCTTCTTTATTCCGCTTAGTATAAAAACATTAGAGGTACCTATATTTTTTATATTACCATTACAAAAATATAAACTGTAATCACCTGTAACAGAATCTGTATTATTGTTTATTTCTCCAATAACTTTATAGCTTTGGCTGTCAATTACTAAATTGTTGATATCTTTAATTTCATGAAGTCTCTTACCAACGATTGCGGTATTGCTACCATCTGTATAATAAGATGAAAAGGATTCTCCTTCAACATCGTTGATATCAGCCCCCATACTGATAACTTCATATGATAGCATCATCTTGTTATCTGACTGGACTATTAAATTTGTCTTAGTAAAACTTTTATTATCATCAATCATAAATTCGAAATCAGCACTTTGAATACCTGAAACTTTGAAGTATATGGTATCCTTAGAAAATGTACCATCTATACTTGAATCCATCATATATATTTTATATAAATATGATAATACCAATGTTATAAATATTGTAGATACTATAAGAAATAAAGATAAAAATATATAAATTTTGTTCATTATAATGGTCTTTACTATTTTGTTTTTCATTTTCTGGTCCTTTAAATACTTATTATAAGTATGTCACATCAGTATATACCGATGTGACATACAAAGATTTCTTGTTATGTATTATTTGCTGTATTACCACAATATGTATAACATATACCTATAACAGGCTCTTTTGTTTCTGCTGTTGCAGTCTGATATCCAAAAACTCTCCCACTATCTTCGTATACTGTTCCATTTTTAGCTCCTACTTGAGCACGAGCATAACAGTTAGAAGCACCAACGAGCCAACCATAGTAAGAAGAATTACCTACATAATATAATCTCCACCCATAATTAGTAACAACAGCCTTAGACTTCTTTTGGTCAGTATAGTTTTCCCAAGTATATGAATCTAGTAATTGCTTACTTAGACTCCCTCCGTTAGCTGTATAACTATAAACAGTTGAGGTTCCTGTGTAATTAAAAGTCAAATAAGCTGCACTCGCTGAAATACTACATGCACTTACCAATAATCCTAAAGAAGTAATTATTGAAACAACCTTTTTTTTAAACATATTATTCTCCAATCATTTTATTTTTCATTATGATTGCAATCTATAATGTATTATAATGTAACATAAAAACATATTTATGTCAATACCTTTTATTACAGTCAAGTGAAATTTTAACATAAAAATTCATGGTGTAAAGTGGTTTAGAAGACACAGGAAATTATTATTTATTATTTTTCCTCTGCCACCAGTGTTTTTTCTTATTTGAAGATTCTTGATTATTAGAATCTTCTTTTTTTTGTTCTAATTTCAACTGAATAGTCCCAGTAGTTAAAGCTTGTTGTGTTTGGATGTTTTCTGCCTGTGTTTTTATAGCTGCGGTTAATTCTGAAATTTGATTTTGCAATTCTGAAATCTGCATATCTTTTCTATTTAGTTGTTCATCTTTAATAGTGAGTTGCTCTTTTAACAAAGTTAATAGCGGTTGATCCTCACTAGAAACGGGGTTTTCAGTGGGTTGTGGAAACTGGGTTGCACTAGTTTGCATAGTTTCTGCAATTAGTTTGCACCCGTTTTCACTTATTAGAATCATACCGTTTTCAGTGGTTTGCACATATTTAGCACGAAATTCATCAGTAAAACGCTTCCGAATTGCTGTTTTGGATACATCTAACTCTTCAGATAATTGTTTTATTGTCTTACTCATTTTGTTTGTTCTCCTTGATTATATCTTCTTCTATTAGCTTTTTTAAATATCCATGCCTGCTTACTTTGGGGTTTCTCATGTTCATTTCTTTATATTTTCGAGATAAGTAATTGTATTTTTGCAATTCCCTTTCAGTAAGTCCTTTTCCATCAAATTGTTTTTCAGATAGAACAGACAGAAGAACTTCTATTTGTTCTTCTGAAAATTCATCATCACAAGCATCGCTCAAAAAAGCTGCCCTATCATTTTTAAATACCATTGTCTTTGTGTTATCTTCATTATTTTCATCTTTAACTTCTTCTTCACATTCTATTTCTGGAAGAGGTTGTTGTTCTATGTATTCATCAAG
>JAAYPV010000051.1 GCA_012519635.1 Clostridiales bacterium | reverse complement strand
TCCTTAGGAGTTGTAGTTTCCTTAGGAGTTGTAGTTGACTCTGGTGTAGTTGTTGATTCTGGTGTAGTTGTTTCTGTATTTCCTGAGTCAGGATTTACTAATGGAGCTTCATCTTCCATATAACCTACTACCCATGCAAGAGCTACGTTCCAGTTAATTGTACACTCATTAACTGACCAAGCCTCAACGTGGTCTAAGTAGCAAAGCTGTGGTGGCTTCTTACCAACCTTATATCCTGAACCCTTAATCCATGGGTCCTGCATAGCAGAGTTTGGACCACCTGACAATACTCCAGCAGGAGCTAGTGGGAATGTATCATCAATTTGTCCTGACCACCATCTATGGTGTGGATATTTAATTGCGTGATCACCATAACCAGTTACATATGAATAATCCATTGGGTTACGTCCCATGATATAGTCCATAGCTGTTGTAACACCATCGATATATTTCTTTTCGCCTGTTGCATCATAAGCATAAGCTAATGAAATTGCGTTGTTAACTACGAATGAGTTTGAACCCCAGATATATCCGTCAAAATCTAATCCTAAGTTCATCTTTGAAGATGCAAATGGTAGACCATATCCTTGCTTGTCTATAAGCTCTAAGTACTTATCGCCAGTAGCAGCCATATTCTTTTCAATTGTGCTTAACTCTGCTGCTGTCAATACATCTGGATTTAAAAATAGTGAAATAGTACCTAAGCTTGATGTATTACCCCAGTTGAATGAACCGATTGAGCCATCGTCCTCACCACCATGCAAGTTTGAAAGCATAGCTAGATGGAAGTTTGATGATTCCATATCTGATTTATAAGCTGAATCGCCTGTTGCTATATACAATTCGCAAGCTGCCCAGTAGAATTCGTCAGTTGCATCATCATCACCGTAAGGGCCGCCACCGCCAGCTATATTTTCAAATGGAGCATATTCATTTGGATATTTCTTTGCTGCTTCATATGCGGATTTAGCAGCATCTAAGCATTCTTTTGCAAATGCTGGATCAATATCCTTCCACAAACGATATGATTGTGCAGCACAAGCAGCAAGGTTTAATGTTGCAGCTGTTGTTGGTGGAAGAATTACACGATCCATCTTAGCTGAAGCGTCTGCTGGAGAAATAGCTAAAGCTGTCCACTTAATATCGTGAATCTTATGATAAGCCAAGCCAGAATATGTACCAGACTTAATCTGCATCTTTAGCATCCATTCCATTTCAAATCTAGCTTCATCAAGTAGATCTGGATAACCGTTAGAATCTTCAGGAATTGCTAGTTTTCCATCAGCATATTTTTCAGCAAAACCATTTACTAATGCTCTTTCATATTGGTTTTGCATTGTCCATAGTGAAATACCACCGTTAACTACATACTTACCGTGGTCACCAGCATCGTACCAACCACCTGTAGCATTAACGCTGCTTCCAGTAACTATACCGTATTCCTTTTGAGTTTTTGGATCAACAAATGCAATTGGAGTTGCAATATCTGAAGTGTGTCCAGCTGCACGAGCTAATGAATTTTTATCTCCACTAGTTATATATTTGCTTTCAATTGGAACACCACTTCTGTTCTGGTAGAAGTAGTTTAATGAGTCTCTTAACAAACCATCATATACCCAATCACCAATGTTAAATGGATAGCTTGTGTATTGGTCACTTGTTTTACCAACAATAGACAATGTGTAATCTGTTCCTGATTCCTTTAACTCTGAAAAATCAGCTATTTGAACATAGTCACCAGAATCTTTGTCGAATCTGTAATCTGATGTTTTACCTGAGTAAACAACTGTTCCTTTTGCATCCTTAACTTCAAACTCTAATGGTGCAGATTCACCTTCTTCAACAGCAACTGTTGCTTGTTTCTTCAAGTTAGGATAATAACCCATTTGGTTTAAAGTAACCATTTTACGCATATGTGGTATTTCATGTTCGTAAATATTTGTAGAATCTGTCAAATCAATCAATGACATATTATCAAATGTGATTATAGTTCCAGGTGGGAAACAATCCTGTGGAGTGTACTGACCTGAACCGCCAAGATGGAATGCCCACTCAGAAATTAGATTTGTTGTATTAGCTGTAAATGTTTCTGTAACAACACTTTTTTGGTTAGCCTTCAAAGGCCTCATTTGCCAATTGTTATTCCAGTACTCTTCTGTACCTTCCATATTACCAATCTTTGTGTAATATTGACCATCATTACTTGCTGTAATCTCCCAAGATACTTTATATTGGTGACCAGCATAAATTTTCAAACCTCTATGACGGAATTGGATGTCCCATCTATCCTCACCGCCTCTTGAAGCTCCACCTGGATTAACAATTTCGATTTTGTAAACACCGCCTTCAATCTCGAAATTGAGCTTTCCAGCAGTATTTTCACATGTGTGCCATGGCAAACCTACGCCATCATTAAAATCTGTCTGTCCAAGCATCTGTGCAGAAGCATTAATAGATGTTGGAAGAGTGTTTGCTACTGAACCAGCTACAATAGTAAATGCCATTAAGCCAGCAATAACAAAACTACTGATCTTTCGTTTTATCATGTTTTCCCTCCTGATAATCTTATGAAATTTTATATAACCAAGAGTAATTCACCCTTGTATTATAAACGATCGTATAGTTGAATATTTAAAATCACACTCTTAATTCAACAATTTCTACTGATTTTATTAAAATTAAACAACAAAAGCTCATAATAAATTTGTATCTTACTATTATGTATTATAATATACTAACACAAAAATGTAAAGAGTTTTTTAAAAATTTAGTAATTTAGTATATATTTTATTTATGTTAATTAGTTATTCTGCTATTTTTATTGTTTTGTTGATTTCATGTTCATGGTATGTTAATAATTAATAATAAATGTATAATATATTTCCTAATAACAACCTATGCTTTTGGTCCTAACGAATCCTGTGTAATCTGCTGAACCAAATATTTTGCAATTTGCATATTATCAGCCACATCCAACCTGTCGTCATATACACAGTTTGCATTTTCCTTTGCTGTAGCTGAAAGCTCAATTGCTCCAATCAAATACTTGTTAAATTCTATTACATCAGTGATTCTTACCTCACCATCAAGATTAACATCGCCATAACACACTAAATCCCAAATAATTTCTTCATCAGGATTTGTCACTGTTGTTTCTTGCGAAGTTGAAGTACTAATATCAGTAACATCACCATTATCGGTAGTAGTATAATCAGTATCAGAAGTTTCGATGGGAGATGAGGTTTCAGATGACTCTTCTGATTCTTGTGTTTCACTTGTTATTGTAGATGTAGTTGTTACGGTAGTTTCAGATGGCTGGTCTGTTGATGGTGTTGTTCCATCAGGTTCTGTACCAAAAATTAGTTTGTCGCCGTCATACATTGTTATTCTATCTGTGAAGTTCATTACATTTCCAGTTTCAAGTCCGATATATGAATAGTCATTTGTTGGGTCCCAGAAGTTTGTTCCATCTGGCACTGAAATTCTAAATTGCAACTCCAACTGATGCTGCTCCTGTCCGATTGGTGCTAAATGAGTTCCATCCGGATATCTGATTTTTACATAATAAATTGTACCATCATATTGAATTGGTCCAATAATTTCTGTATCCCCAACCTCATCATAACCTTTTCTAATAGAAATATCATCTACTGTATAGCCTGCTTCAAAAACCTCTGACAAATCAAAATAATAGTTGTAAGATAAGTCCTTAATTACTCTTGCTGGCCATGCAGAATGGTTTGTTGCCAATACCTTAAGCTCTGTGTAAGTATTGCTTGCCTGATTGATTCCAGCTTCTATGTAGAATTCAGGGCCATCAGGTACTTCCTTTTCAGGGAAATCTGGAAGTGGAGTACCACCGTATTTTGATACCATTTTACACAGTAATGCCGTATATCCAGCATTGTAGTCGGTTGCGACTTCGTTATTTGTATAATTCTGTACATTATCTTCATAACTACCGTCCTGGTTAGGTCCACCAACTAATGCTCCGTACAATATATGTCTATGATATGGAGGGTCTATATCCTTATCAGACCATGAGCCATGTGATGTTCTGTGATGTGGATGCTCAGGAGGATTTTTACCAAATCCAACAACAAAGCTTCTATCAAGCGGGTTATCACCAAGACAATAATTAATTTGATTTTCAGCGAATGTTGTATATCTGTCTATTAATACCTCATCATCAATATAATCACTCCAAACCATCGCAAGGAATGCTGTTGTTGTTGCATATCTTAGACATCCCCATGAATCAAGCCATGCAAGGCCTCCCTCAATATGCTTAACCTGTTTTCCGCCATATCCAACTGTCCAATAATCTAAGTGTTTTTGAACTTGTTCAATATATACCGGGTCACCCGTTGATCTTGCATAAAGAAGCATAGCTCCTTGCATAACATCATCCCAGCAGTGAGCCCATGTAAATTTCAACTCAGTTGACTGATTTTCGCGTCCTAAATTTGGTATATATGAAGTAGCCTTATCTAAATATGCTTTATCATTTGTTGCTAAATACAACCAGTTTGATGCCCAGAATAATTCATCCCAGAATCCACTCCAAGAATCATAAAATCCTGCAGCTTTTGTATATGATTCGTCACTTCTTACAGTATCTGCTAACTCAAATAAACTTTTTGCATGCTTAAGATATGTATCTGTTTTTTCTGATCTGCCTTCCAATGCTGCTGAACCAGCTGCTAATGCTGCTGCCATTTCTCCAACAACACATGAAGCGTCACAAGTATAATATGGTCTCTCCATCTCATACTCAATCATTTCAGCTGCACCCCACCACTTGTGGTCAGCTTGACCATCACCAATCTGATATACTACCTTATCGCCCAAATCACATGCCACCAGATAATCAAGTATAAATTCCAAATTACGCTCTAATATTTCGCGTTGACCTGATGCCTCAATACCATCACCATATTCATATAATCCCCATGCTAACATTGAAGCAGTATATGCCATTGGAAGATTAAACTTAACATGGTCTCCAGCATCGTATAAGCCACCTGTCACAAAATCGTTCATTGTCGAATCAGCACGCCAGCTTACTCTATTCCATTCAGGCAATGGACCTGCTTGTTGAACCTCATAAAAGAACAAGGACTTCTGAAGTGCTTCGACATAATTATATTTTCCAGTGGAAGTTGCTACTACATCTGTTGTCTGCTTATTTATAGGCATAGACAAAGTGCCTATTAATAAAGCTGACGAAACAATTAAGCTTAATAATTTTTTCAATGATATATCCTCCTTATTATATTTTTAGACATACTTTACATGTTAATGCTATATCACATTAACAATTTTGTCAAGCATTTTATAATAATATTGTACAAGCACATTATTTTTTTGTGCATAATATCTTTTTTCCATTGCCCCTTATTATGCAAATCGATAAAAAAACACAGCAAGCATTAAACTTACTGTGTTAAAAAGTTTTTGTAAAATTATTCCTTAACGCCACCTAGTGCAACACCTTCAATAATATATTTCGAAAGTATAAAATATACAACTATTAGCGGAACAATTGAAAGTGCAATTCCCATGTAAACCATACCATAGTCAGTATATCTATCTGAACTCAAAGTATTAATCATCATAGGAAGAGTGTACTTCTCAGTTCTTGTAATAATTAAGCTAGGTGTAAAGAAATTGTTCCAGTTTGCTATGAATGCGAAAATAAGTTGCACTGACATAGCAGGCTTTAACAAAGGTATTCCTATTGTTAAGAAAGTACGGAACTCACTTGAACCATCAATTCTTGCAGCCTCTACGATATCAAGAGGAAATGATGACTTCATAAACTGTCTTATAAAGAATACAGTCGAAGGAGCCGCCATTGCAGGTACAATTAATGGTACATATGTGTTAAAAAATCCAATTTTAATCATGAACTGTACAAATCCAATTGCTGAAACCTGAGTAGGTATCATCAAAACTGCAAGTATAAATGTAAAAGCTGGACCTCTTAACTTAAAATCATATACAACTAATGCATATGCAGTAAGTGCAGAAATAAATACAGAAAGCAATGCTGCACTGCCAGAAATTATAAAACTGTTTTTAAAACCGGTTAAGGCATTAAACCCATCAAGAGCCATTAGATTCTTATAGTTATTTAAAGTTTCATTACCTGGAATTAAGGTTGCACCATTAAGAATATCTGATGTATTTCTTGTTGCATTAATTACCAAAAGATATATAGGCAACAAGCATATTATGGTCAGAATTAAACATATCAAAGTAATTACCAATGACTTTATTTTTATACTGGTATTGTAATTATCTTTAATTTTATAACTTTCTTTCATCGAATTTTTACTCATAATCCAAGACCCCCGTGAGCTTTTTTAGCAGCTTGTTTTCTGAGCTTTTTAAGTTGCTTCTTAGCAGCAATTTCATCCTTATCACGATTAATATAGAATACGATTGAACCCAATGCTGCTGTAATTATAAATAACACTACTGAAGCCGCACCTGAGTGTCCTGTATTTTTAATTCTACTTTCCATGTAAATCTGATAAATAAATGCTGCGATTGTCTGTGTACCTGGTGAACGATTTGTACCAGGGTTGAACAAATATGGAATATCAAACATTTGCATTCCACCAATTAAGGATGTTACGAGTGTAAATAATAAAATAGGTCTTAATAGTGGAACTGTTACTCTAAAGAAAACTTGTCTGCTATTAGCGCCATCTATATTTGCTGCCTCAAAAAGTGAAGGATTTATTCCTGCAATACCTGACATTAATAGAATCATGGTATTACCAAACCACATCCAAATTTGAATACCTGCAATAATTGTTCTCTTTAGTTTCATATCTGCCAAAAACTGAATTGGTTCATCAATTAAACCCCAGTTTAATAGCGTATTATTTACAATGGAAAAGCTATCATTACTAAACATTTTCAATGCCAATACTGCAACACTTGCTGCTGTAATAATGTTCGGCATGTACATTACTACCTTAAAAAATCCTTTTGCAGGAATTTTTAGTTTTGCATCAGTAAACCATACAGCTAAAATCATTGAAAGAATCATCTGTGGGAAAAAGTTCATAACCCAAATTTTAAATGTATTGGATAACGCTCTCAAAAAGCCTTCGCGCATACCAGCATGTACATAATAGTCCTCAGCATTTTTATCAGGACTTGTTAATATATGCTTGTAGTTATCTAGACCTACAAACTCACCATCATATATTGTGGCTTCCTTAGATAAATTCTTTTCAACACTATATCGCATTGTGTTTACAAGTGGATAAAAAGAGAAAATAAAATACACCAAAAAAAACGGAATTATAAAAAAATACCCATATTTTGCATAGCTTACATGCTTTATCCTTCGTTGTGCATTAGAGGCCATTAACCACTCACTCTCCTCTTATTAAAAAATATGAATGATACATTACAGGATAGCATAACTATCCCGTAATGTATTCATAATTATATATTATTTTGACTATTTTCTAATTAAGATGGAATTTTTATGTCAGTGTTCTTTGTAGCAACGTCTTTCTTGAATGCCTCTATTGCAGCATCAACACTATCATATTTATTTTCTACATAGTCACCGTATACAGTTTGGAATGATGCCTTGATGCTAGCATCGTACTCAGTAATCAAGCTGCTGTTCATAGTGATTTTTTCTGCAACCTTATTAAGTACCTGGAATTGATCCTGTCCGCCAAGGTTACCATTCTTGTTTGTACCTGCAGTAACAAGTTCAGCCATAACATCCTTGTTGTTTACGAAGTCACCAGTTTTTTCTGCATACTTTTTCATTGACTCGTCGTTCTTGCAGAAGTATTCAAGTACTCCCTTAGCCAAATCAGCATTATCGCATGATGGAGGAACTACAAGCCATGTACCGCCCCAGAAGTATGGTTGAGGACCTTCACAGATTGCCCACTTTCCATATGTTGCTCCACCAACAGCACCTGCTGCGTCAGTCATAAATCCGTTACCATTCTTTGTACCTGTATCCTTTAGACCCCAAGTAGATACGAAGTAACCCATAGTTTGATCTGTCTGACCTAGAGCATACCATGAATCTGACCACTGATTAACCTTTGTTACATAACCATTATCAGTCATTTCCTTAGCAAATGTCAAGAAGTTTTTAACATCATCACTAATGTTCAATGTACCATCAGTAACCCATGCTTTATCACGAGCTGATGAGAATACCTGCCAAATACCACCAAGTGTTGATGTTAAAGCAGTTTCATTGCTTGATGCATCATAAACTGTTTTTGCTGTTTCTTTAAATGTATCCCAATCCTTAACCTTTGCTTGCATTTCATCAGGAGTCTTTACGCCTAAGTATTTTTCAGCAAGGTCGCTACGATATACAAATCCACCAGGAGCTGCCTGGAATGATACACCCTTTAGAGTACCGTCTTCTGCTGTACCGATTTCAAGTGTGTAATCATAGTTCTTTGAGAAATCTTCCTTTGTTAGACCTACATCTGAAAGTGGAGCAGCATAACTGCTGTTTAGGTATGTCAAAGCAAAGTCAGCCTCTACGCAGTATAGGTCAACATCTTCACCTGATAGGAAGTATGCATCATAGTATTGAGATGCCTGACCGCCACCAACTCCAAAGAATTGTGCCTTATACTCAACATCACCCAATGATGCTACTACAAGGTCTTTCTTCTTTACATTACCGTCTTCATCAGTAACTGGGTTACCATCTTCGTCAACAATATCTCCACCTTCACCAGGCTTGATTTCAACAGTACCGCCCTCATCTGGGATGTAGTAGTTAGCTACCATCTTAGGGAACTCATCGTTCCAGGACATAACTGTAAATGTTTTACCGCTAGTTGGTAACTTGATTTCTGCAGAGCTTCCACCAGATGAAGATGAATCTCCACCATCTGAAGAACTTGCTTTTGAACTTGAATCTGATGTAGATGCCTTGCTTGAATCCTTATTCTTATCACATCCTACAAAAGCTGTTGAGATAAGAGTAAGTGCAGCTATTAGAGCTAAAGTCTTTTTAATGCTCATTTATAATTTCCTCCTTAAATATATATATTATATTTTATAAAAAATATAATAACATGTAAATTAGCATCCTGAGATTATCCTTGCATAAATTAACAATAGAATAAACAACAAAAATGCAAAGCAATCCTGAACGCTTTCGTACCTTTAATATACATTGACATAAATAAAAAGTCAATGTTTTAATTTAATCCTTAATAATTTTTAGACATATTAGACAACCTTTTAACTAGTGTTTTGTGCATTTTCACATACATATTCCATTGTTAAATCAAAAAGTTGACAAAACGGTTAAAACTAAATATTATAATATAATACATTAAAATCGCTAAATATTCACATTTTTTTAATATAAATTTAATAAAATTATATTCCTGCTTCTTTAATTATATGCAATTTGTTCTATGTAATATATTCAATAAACTTGTTCAACAACAATATAGTCAATTATCTTACTCAATCGTCTTTCCGTCATTCCCTCCACATATAATAATTCATATGGGTGACTAAAATATTGAATGGTACTTCTTAACTCTATAATTTTATCTGCCATTTCAGCATCTATATCCGGCAGCCTCATCAGTTCCTCAACAGTTGCCGTATTTAGGTTAACTTTTTCAATTTCAGTAATACTGTTCTGAGATTCATCCTCTAATAAATCTTTCTTTCCCTCTGATTTTTTTGTGTTTTTTGTGCTTTCCTTTGTTCTTTTAGTTGTAGCATATGTCGTTTCTGTTATTGTATTTATTGTTTCAACATTTACAATACTGCTTCCATCGCCTGAATTTACTTTAATAAAATTTTTTTCACTAATTTCTGGCTTTTCATCAGGTTTATCAGTCAGAATCAAAATTATACCAGTAACTGTAATCAATATACTTAACATTATAAAATACACAATCTTTTTATTTTGCATTCATATCAATCCTGTCTGTTTTATTCCTGTAATGTCTCAAAATATTAAATACTATTAAAATACACATTCCAAAATTTCATTTTTTTATTTTATTAACATGATTTAATTTACCTCTAATATTTTTTTTACATCATGCAATAATACTAATGCGGCATCAAATTTTAAAATTAAAGGAGATTTAATTATGAAGGGTCAATTCACTCAAAAAGGTAAGGAAGCTCTTGAACGTTTTAAAATGGAATCTGCAAATGAAGTTGGCGTAACTTTAAAGGATGGATACAACGGTGACTTGACAGCAAGAGAAGCTGGTTCTATTGGTGGAATGATGGTTAAGAAAATGATTGATGCATACAAGATGCAGTAGTTATAGCTGAATATTAACTATTAGATTATTTTAATGCAATTAACAGGAGAGTAGCTTAGCCTATTCTCCTGTTAAATTTATTTTATGTTGTTAATCGATTGCTTAACCTTTTCAATAATATTTTCCTTACATAGTCCAAATGCCTTTAAAAGTTCTGTCGCAGGTCCAGAATATCCAAATTCATCGTTAACACCTATCTTTACAACTTTTGCTGGACAATATTCTGTCACTACTTCAGCTACTGCAGAACCCAAACCACCAATTACACTATGCTCTTCAACAGTTACAATAAGTCCTGTTTCTTCAGCTGCCTTACAAATTATATCCTTATCTAAAGGCTTGATTGTATGAATATTTATAACTCTAGCGTTTATATTGTCTTTTTCAAGCTCCTTTGCAGCCTCCAAAGCCTCACATACCATTAAACCTGTTGCTACAATTGTAACATCCTTACCATCTTTAAGTAAAATACCCTTACCCAGCTCAAATTTATAATTATTATTATTAAATATAGGAGTAGCCAGGCGTCCGAATCTTAAATAAACAGGTCCATCATGCAAAACTGCTGCCTCAACAGCTGCCTTTGCCTCAATATCATCAGAAGGTACTATTATAGTCATTCCAGGAATTGTTCTCATCAATGCTATATCCTCATTGCACTGATGAGTCGCTCCATCTTCACCAACTGATACGCCAGCATGAGTAGCACCAATTTTTACATTTAAGTGAGGGTAACCTATGGAATTTCTTACAATTTCAAATGCTCTTCCCGCAGCAAACATTGCGAAGGTACTTGCAAAAGGAATCTTTCCAGTTGATGCAAGACCTGCTGCAACTCCCATCATATTTGCTTCTGCAATACCACAATTAAAAAATCTATCAGGATAAGCCTTCTTAAAAATTCCTGTTTTAGTAGCTGCAGCTAAATCAGCATCTAATACAACAAGATTTTCATACTTTTCTGCTAATTCCTTCAACGCCTCTCCATAACTTTCTCTAGTCGCTTTTTTTACAATTTCGCTCATTATTAACCCTCCAGACCTTTCAACTGTTCACTGAGTTCTAGCATTGCCTGTTTATATTGTTCTTCATTTGGTGCCTGTCCGTGCCAGGAAACCTGATTCTCCATAAAGGAAACGCCTTTACCCTTAATACTTTTCTGAACAATTGCAACAGGCTTTCCACTTATTTTTTCAGCCTCATCAAAGGCTCTTTCTATATCATCAAAATTATGTGCATCCATAGTAATAACATACCAACCAAATGATTCAAACTTATCAGTTATAGGTTCAGGTGAACAAACCTCTGTAACCTTTCCATCAATCTGTAAGCCGTTATTATCAATTATCGCTATTAGATTATCCAGATTATAGTGAGCGGCAAACATTGCTGCCTCCCATACCTGTCCCTCTTCAAGCTCTCCATCACCTAAAATTGCATATACCTTATAATCTTCATTAGAAATCTTGCCAGACAACGCCATTCCACAAGCAGCTGAAATGCCCTGTCCCAATGAACCAGTTGTCATATCAACACCAGGAGTACCTTTCATATCAGGATGTCCTTGAAGCATTGAGCCAATATGTCTTAGCTTTTTTAATTCGCTTTCATCAAAAAATCCCTTCTGTGCTAAAACAGAATAAAGTGCAGGAGCACAATGCCCCTTTGATAACACTAATCTATCTCTTTCATGCATATCAGGATTTTTTACATCTACATTCATTTTGACATAATATAAATATGTCAATAAATCTGCAATTGACAATGAACCACCGGGATGTCCTGATTTAGCATTATATGTTGCTTCAATTACACCCATTCTCACCTTGCAAGCAGTAACCTCAAGCTGCTTTTTTATCATTTGATCCATTTTTACCCTCCAAATTAAGCGATAAATCTATTTTAGTGTTTTTTATTATAACATTCTATTCTAAATATTTCAACTACCTTATAAAATATAATCTATTAATTCGGAAATTGCTCCCTCATTATTTGTTTTTTTCAAAATTAAATCAGCTGCTTTTTTAACCTCAGGCTGTGCATTTGCTGTTGCAACCCCTAAATCTGCAACATTTATCATTTCTATATCGTTGTGGTAGTCGCCAACTGCTATAATTTTATAATCCTCTAACCCCACTTTTTCAATGTAATCCTTTAATGCACTCCCCTTTGAGCAATTCTTTGGGAGCATTTCATAAAAAATATTAGCTGACTTTACAAAGTCAACCTCATTATAACCTTTCGAATCAATATAGCTGGTCAGCTTTGGCAAAATTTCTGGCTCCATAGCAAACAATACCTTCACCCATCCGCCATTAGGTATTTTATCCAATTCCATGTAAATAGGATTTACCTTACAAAGCTCAACATGCCTGTCCTCAACCTCATTACTTCGAGCTATGTAAATATTATCTAAAGTCAATATCTCACAAGCTACCTCTGGCATTTCGTTTAACACATCGGAAATAATTTCTCTCGAAACAAGTGGCAACTCTTTTTGGAGTAGAGACTTTTCCTGCTCCAAATCATAAATAATTGCACCATTATATAGTATAAACGGTATATTCAACTGCAGCTGGTCAAAATAACACTGCACCGATTGAAGAGTTCTGCCCGTTGCAATTGTAAACTTTCCACCCATATTTCTAAATTTCCTTACTGCATCTAAATCCACCTCTGAAAGAACCTTATTGCTTGGTAAAAATGTTCCATCCAAATCAGTTATAAGTAATACCTTTGACATATCCTCAAATAACTTCATCAATTACTAATTCTCCTTATTATTTTTATAAAATATTCAGGCAAAGGACTTTCAAACTCCATATACTGCCCTGTAGCAGGATGAATAAACCCTATTTTTTTTGCATGAAGGCATTGGCCATCAATGCCATTAAATGCTTTTCCATAAACATCATCCCCCAAAACATAATGTCCGATATGTGCCATGTGAACTCTTATCTGATGAGTTCTTCCTGTTTCAAGCTTAAGTCTTAAATGTGTATAATTGCCATATTCCTCAATTATCTCATAATGAGTAACTGCTCTTTTTGAATTTCTGTCTGTCACACACATTTTCTTTCTGTCAATATGACTCCTGCCAATCGGTAAATCTATCGTACCTTTAGTATTTTGGAATCTTCCCCATACTATCGCCTCGTATTCCCTTGTAAAACTGTGGTCTTTAATCTGTTCTGCAAGCACAATATGTGCATTATCGTTTTTAGCCACAATAAGAAGTCCACTTGTGTTTTTATCAATCCTATGAATAATCCCACGACGAATATCACCATTAATAGTTGATAAATTATCCCCACACCTATATAAGAGTGCATTCACCAATGTTCCAGTGTAATTTCCATTAGCAGGATGTACAACCATGCCTTTAGGTTTATTCACAATTAATAAATCCTCATCTTCATACACAATTTCAATAGGAATATTTTCAGCAACTACTTCAAACTCTTCAGTTTCAGGTATTGTAATATTAATAATATCACCATTTTTCTGCTTATAGTTTTTTACAACCTTTTTACCATTTACTAAAATATTACCTTCTTCTATAAGCCCTTGTATAGCAGTTCTTGTCAATCCTAAATCCAATCCAGAAAGGTATTTGTCCAAACGAAAGCCCTCAAGTTCCTTTTTAACTATAATGGTAATATTATTCATTTTCCTCAACCTTATCAACATTTAATACTGGTTCATTTACATTACTTCCATCGATAAAAATTATATATATCACAAGAAGTGCTACACCAATTGTAACACAACAATCTGCGAAGTTAAATATTGCAAAATCAAACAGTCTGATTTCTATATAGTCGATTACAACGCCATTACGAAATATTCTGTCAATTAGATTACCTACCCCGCCGCTAATTACAAGTGTTAAGCTAAAGGTCAACAGCTTAGACATCTGTTTATAATTCCTAATGAGATAAATTATACATGCAGATACAAGTATTACCACTGATATTATCAACAGCCACCTCATGCCACTAAAGCTACCAAACAATGCACCATCATTCTCCAAATATCTAAGATTAATTATTTCTTTGCTGCCTATTTTAATAAATTGCCTGGAGCCTTGTCCCACTAAGCTTTCAATTGCCCATACTTTAATTATTTGGTCAATTCCAACCAAAACACAAGTCGCAACAAAAATAATGATTAACAAAATACCCCTCCACTCAAATTAATCAAAAAGGGGTTCAAATCTGAACCCCTATCTTTAATGTATAATTCGCCTGTCTAACCAATAACCGAAGCACATCTTCCACAAAGTGTTGGATGTTTATCATTCTTACCAACATCTTCAGTGTACATCCAGCATCTTTCACATTTTTCGCCATCTGCTTTTTTCGCATTAAAGCTTATGCCGTCAGTTCCAAACAAATCACCCTTAAATTCTCCGGATTCACCTTTAAGAACCGATACGTGTGAAACAATGATAATCTTAGCGAGTTCATCGGATAATGCCTTTACTTCTTCATACTTTTCATCTGTATTGCAGATTATTTCTAACTTAGCCTCCAAAGATGCACCAATTATTTTTTCCACACGCTTAATTTCAAGTGCTTTTTTTGCATCCTCACGCAATGCTGATATTAAAGTCCATTTGTTTTTAAACTCATCTGAGAACTCTAAACCTGATTTACATGGCATATCATTTAATGCTATACTAATTGTATTATCATCATCCGTATGAGGAATATATGACCATATTTCCTCAGCTGTAAACGGAATTATTGGTGAGATTAATCTTGATATAGCACTTAAAATCTTGTAAATTGTTGTCTGTGCAGCTCTTCTTTGAACAGAGTCTTCCTTTTCGCAATACAATCTGTCCTTAATTATATCTAAATAGAAATTAGACATATCAGTAACACAAAAACTGTAAATACTATGGAATACGATATGGAAGTCAAAATCCTCATAGCCTTTATTTACCTTGTCAATCAAGCTGTCAAGACGCATTAGTGCCCATTTGTCAATTTCAAGCAAGTCTTCATTATTAACACAATCTGTATTTGGATTAAATCCTGAACCATTTGAAATATTACCAAGAATAAATCTTGCAGTATTCCTTATCTTTTTATATGCGTCAGATAGCTGTTTTAATATTTCCGGAGAAATCCTTATATCTGAATGATAGTCAGATGATGCAACCCATAGTCTTAAAATATCTGCACCATACTGATTTATAATTTCTTCAGGAGCAATTCCGTTGCCCAAAGACTTAGCCATTTTCCTGCCTTCACCATCTACAACCCATCCATGTGTGCAGACCGCCTTGTACGGAGCTGTTCCTTTCCATACAACAGATGTAAGCAGTGATGATTGAAACCACCCTCTGTACTGGTCAGCACCCTCAAGGTATAAATCAGCTGGCCAACGCAATTTATCATTTTCCTCTAAAACTGCTGCATGGGAAACACCACTATCAAACCAAACATCCATAATATCTGTTTCTTTTGTAAATTCAGAGCAACCACATTCGCATTTTACACTCTCTGGAATAAAATCTTTAATGTCCTTTGTATACCATGCATCAGCACCTTCAGCTCTAAATAAATCAGAAATTGCCTTTATAGTTACATCATTTACTATTGGTTTTCTACAATCCTTGCAATAAATAATAGGAATAGGAACACCCCATGTACGCTGTCTAGATATACACCAGTCACTTCTGTCACGAACCATCCCTTTAATTCTGTCTTCACCCCATGTTGGTATCCATCTTACATCCTCAATTGCCTTTATTGCCTCATTTTTAAAGCCGTCCACAGAGCAGAACCATTGCTCAGTAGCTCTGAAAATAATAGGATTATTACATCTCCAGCAATGTGGATACTGGTGAACTATCTTCTCAATTGCAAGCAGGCTTCTTTCTTCGTCTAGTCGTTTTGCAATTGCTTTATTTGCAGCTTCTGTCGTCAAGCCACTAAATTCTCCTGCTTCATCAGTAAGCTTTCCTTTAGAATCAACTGGAACTATTATTCCTATCTCAGGATACTTTTTACAAACCTCAAAGTCCTCCACACCATGCCCAGGAGCTGTATGAACACAACCTGTACCACTTTCAAGTGTTACATGATCACCTATAATTATTGGTGATTTTCTATCATAAAGAGGGTGCTTTGTTTGTATATTTTCAAGTTCCTTACCATCAAACAAGCCCAGTGTTTCATACTCAACAATATTAGCAGACTTCATTGTTGATTCAACAAGCTCTGCCGCCATTACATAGTATTCATCATTAGCCTTAACCAATGTATATTTATATTCAGGTCCCAAGCATATTGCAAGGTTTCCTGGTAATGTCCATGTTGTTGTTGTCCAAATTACAAAATAAACATCCTTTATGTCAACACCTAGTGGAGTAAATAAGCCCTTATCATCTATTACATTAAATTTAACAAATATTGAATGACATGGGTCATTCACATATTCAATTTCTGCCTCAGCTAATGCAGTATTACAATCAGGACACCAGTATACAGGCTTTAAGCCTTTATAAATGTACCCATCACTTGCCATCTTGCCAAAAACCTCAACTTGTTTAGCCTCAAATTCAGGTCTTAGTGTTAAATATGGGTTTTCATAATCTCCCCAACAGCCCAAACGCTTAAACTGTGACATCTGATTGTGAACATGCATCATTGCAAAATCCTTACAATGCTTACGCAACTCAACAGGTGAGATTGCACCCTCCTGTGCTCCTATTGATTTTAAGGCTTTTAACTCAATCGGCAAGCCATGTGTATCCCAACCTGGAACATAAGGTGCACAATATCCAGACATATTCTTATATCTAATAATTATGTCCTTCAGTGTTTTATTTAGTGCAGTACCTAAATGTATATCTCCATTAGCATATGGAGGGCCATCATGTAAAATATATAGAGGCTTGCCCTCATTTTCCTCCACCATTTTATAATAAATTCCATTTTCTTCCCAGTTGGTCAAAATATCCGGTTCTCTTTTAGGCAAATTACCTCTCATAGGGAACTCAGTAGCTGGTAAACATAAGGTTTTATTGTAATCCTGTGACATCGTATACTTCCTTTGCATTAATTTATATATTAAGCATATGCTTTATGTACTAAGTGTTATTTGTTATTCTGCCCAAATTGCAATTCTCCAAACTTTGACTCAAATGAACCAGTTGCAGCAGAGTTGGAAAATCTCTGTGGTGAAAAGGTTGTAGTAGCAAAAGGGTCCTTTACCACCTTTTCTTCAACAGAAGCCTCTTCTGATTCTACAACTTCCTCCTCGTGCTTTTCGTCCTCATATTGTTCTGCTTCTTCTTCAATTTCAGGTAATGCAGAAATCATTTCAAGATGAACTTTATACATATCAAATAACGTCTTTTTAAATTCAGTTACCTCTCGTTGAGTCTTTAACAGAATTTCTCTTTCCCTTTCAATCGAAACTTTATTTTCTTCAACAGTAGTTTCATATTTCTGCTTTGCCTCTTCAAGCATATTAGCAGCCTTTGCTTCAGCCTCTTCTACAATTATTCTTGCCTTTTCCTGCGCCTCAGCAATAACTCTATGTCCTTGCTTTTGTGCCCCAAGCAACGCATCCTTTAATGCATCCTCATCCTGTCGATATTCCTGAACCTTGTCGGCAAGAATTTGAAGCTTACTTTCTATATCATTGCGTTCTTTCTGCATTATCGTCAATTCAGAAACAAGTTCTTTCAAAAACTCGTCAACTTCTTCCTGCTTATAGCCGAAAGCAGCTTTTTCAAACCTTTTGTTACTAATGTCCTTCGCACTAATCAACGCTCTCACCTCTTACATATACTTTTTTATCTCAATATGAATTCTTCCCTTTTTGGTTGTTCCGTTTATTTCGCTGAAAACAAATTTTCCATAACCCCTCGCTGAAAAAACATCGCCCTGTTTTAAAATCATAGACGGAGATTCAGTTGTAAAATAATTCACGGAAACACAACCTGTTTTAATAAGCTGTGCAGACCTTTCGCGACTCTGCTTTGTTGCTGAACTGACCATTGCATCAAGCCTTAATGAAGCAACTGTATCCTTAATTACTATAAAGTTATGCTGAACATCCAAATTAAATTTTTCTTCATCAGTAATCCTTACTCCGACTTTACCAATTTTATCAATCTCATTCAGTAGCAAATCACTTACTGAGTCACATACAAAAACCTGTGCCCTGCCTTCAGCAACTATAATATCACCAACAGCCTCTCTTTTTACTTGTAAAGCCATAATTGCACCCAGAAAATCTCTATGCGAAAGCTTATCCACCCTCCGAAAGTAAAATGTCAGACATTTTATTGGCACTTCCATTATATTAGGAGTGTCATATTCATCATAAATACACAGAATTTTCCTTCCTGCATCTTCATAACCACCCCAAGTAAAATATTTCAGCCCTAAATATCCTCTTATATTCACAGACCTTTCAACAGCTATTGGTTCAAAATTATTATTTTTTAAAACTGACTCAACCAATGCGCACTGCCTTTGGTCTAAAAACGCAGTGTATTTTGGTTTATAGCTTTTTGAACAAATTTCAATCATATCTTGAATTTTTGCAATAAGCAACTTATCTGCATCACTTAGTTTACTACAATCAAAATCTGTTGGCACTAAATAATTACTCCATTGCTTTCTAATTCGCCTACTAAGTCCTCACCAATAAAGTCTACATTATAAGGTGTGATGATATAGGTAAGATTAGCAACAGGCTTTAAGCTTCCACCATTAGCATAAGCAACACCAACTAAAAAATCAATGATTCTTCTTTTATTTTCAGCAGAGGCAGTTTCAAGATTTAATACAACTGTCTTCTTTGCAATTAAGTGGTCAGCAATTTGTTTTGCATCTGTAAATACCTCAGGCTTTACAAGCACAACCTGGAGCTGTGTTGTAGCCTGTATATTTACGACCTTATTTCTTCTCTCTTCAGCTGCATCATATGATGACTGTTCTCTTTCTCTTGTAAAGTTATGCGTTTCCTGATGCTCTTCAATATAATCCTCATCATCAGGTGGTAGGAAAAATTCTTTTATACTTTCTAACAATTTCATCATAAATCTCCTCTTCTATATATTAATATACTTTTCAATAAATTAAATCTGACAAATGACAAAATCTCTATTATATATAGATTGTCAATAAACCCTTTCCCCAAAAAGAGCACTTCCAACCCTTATCATGTTTGAGCCATATTTTATTGCTGTCTGATAATCATTTGACATACCCATTGATAGAATCTTCATATCTATATTATCTATGTTTTCCTCTAAAATGTCAATATAAAGTTTCTGCATTTTATAAAAAATTTCTTCAGATGCATTAATAGGAAGTATTGTCATAAGTCCTTTTATTTTGACATTGTTCAAAGTAGATATTTCCAATACAGTATCTTTAAGCATATTTGGTGAAATTCCATATTTAGTTTCCTCACCGCCGACATTTACCTCAATAAGAATATCCTGTATTTTCCCTGTTTTCTCAGCAAAATTATTAATTTGCTGTGCTATTTTAATACTGTCAACAGATTGAATAAGATTTATATCATTAATTATATATTTAACCTTATTCGATTGAAGATGTCCTATGAAATGAACATCTGCTTTTTTGTCATAGTAATCCTTTTTTGATAAGTACTCCTGTACTCTATTTTCACCAATCTTATTTATACCACATGAAATCGCAAAGTTGACTGCATCAGGTGCAACTGTTTTTGTGACAGCAATAATATCTACCTTTTCATCACTCTTCCGATATTTTGCAACTGTCTCATCAACATTATATAAAATCCTTTTGTAATTTTCCTCAATAAAACTAAAATTAGTTCCCATTTGCATCAATGCCCTCTACAATAATATCATCGTATAAAACTACATAACCATTTCCCTTGTTTTTATTTGATATAACATAATTATCGCCTTCAAATATTACATCAAGCTTTTTAAACAAGACCTGTTCTCCAAGCTTTACATAAACACCTCTGTAATTCGTTGTTTTTTTAACCTCTTCACCAGTTACCTCATCAACAACAGTTTCTTCAATTTCCTTAAAACGCAATGCTTTTCTAGGAACCTTAATCCCCTCATATACGCCCTTTATCATCTCTACTCGTTCAGTTCTATGCTGAACAAGGTCGTATGTAAGCTTGTCACAGGATAGTATCACAATACTTTCTTCTGCATTATCCGTTGGTTTAATTTTATCAATTACTGCTCTTATTTTTTGTGAGGTTGATTCAAATTTAAGATAAACCACCTCAGTTTCTTTGAATTTATTATTTGAATTATCAATTACACCAACTATGCACCATTTATACCCATCAATGGTTTTGCCCAAAACACCTTCAGTTACTGCTGAAACATTATCAGTAACTGAATTAATATACTCAACTGTCAAATTGTCAATATTCGCTTTAGTAAGCTCATCCTCATAACCATCAACATAGCTTACAAAATAACATGACTGGTCCGAAACAATTCTGTCAACAGGAGCTGATTGACTTGCTTTAAGTGTATCTATTTCCGCTTGTATCTGAGAAATGTTTTCTTGAATACTAAGTCGATATTCATCTGTATTTCCTGTTACAAGCTGCATTGTACTTATTAATATAAGCAATTCTTCCTTATTATCTGCAAGAGAATCAAAATCATTCGTTTCAAGGGCATAAACAGTACTTTTATACTTTTCTAAGATTAGATTAGACAAAGAAGCAGGCTTCTCAACATCACTTGTTCCCGGATTGTCAATCTTTTTCAATATGCTTAGTTCTTCGTTTAATTTCTCAATCTTCTGCTTAGTTTCTATTTCATAATCTGATGTGTAAATCTCAGCTATTGTTGTTCCCTTTCCGACCTTTCCACCATCATGAACAGAATAGCTTATCGTTCCACCACCATTATAATATACAGGTTTTTCATCCCTCACATAAACTCCCTTGAAGGAAATCGAATCTTCTGCTGTTGCAAGAATTGCAGTTTCCGTCACATACTCTTTATTAACAAGATGATAAATAACACTTGAAACCATTAGTGTTACAAAAACTACAAGCAAAGCAACCAACACTTTCGATGTATTAGTATTCATTTAAAATTATCCTTTATCTTCCTCAGCTTCTAAAATAGAAATTGGCTTTAATGGGATAATTGTTGAGATTGCATGCTTGTATACTAAATTTTGTTTGTTTTCACAATCAAGTATAACTGTAAAATTATCAAACCCTTTTACGATCCCCTTAAACTGAAAACCATTTGTCAAAAAAATGGTAACAGGTATCTTTTCTTTTCTTGCCTGATTTAAGAAGATATCCTGCAAGTTCATTGATTTACTCATTTCAGCAACAAACCCCTTTTTTAAAATTTTGTAACACTATCCATTTTATTTTTTTCAAATCCAGTTGATATATAAACTTACATTATATTATACCATATATTTTTTTATTTGGCTATAACTTTTTTACACTCATATAAAATTTTTTCCATTGTGTACGATTTATCTAACTTTATCCAATTTATTTTCTCATTTCTTCTAAACCATGTCAGCTGCCTTTTGGCATAATGTCTGGTTTCCAGCTTTATTTTTTCTATACATTCATCCAAACTGCTAGTTCCTTTAAAATAAGGTATCAACTCCTTATAGCCGATAGCCTT
>JAAYPV010000010.1 GCA_012519635.1 Clostridiales bacterium | reverse complement strand
CCTACATCAACACCAAAGTTTGTTCCTACAAGCTGGCTTGCTTTTAAATCGCCATCTGCAAAAATATCCTTATCAAATGAAATTGTAAATTCACCTGCTGGATGCTCTACACCAGAGTTTGCTGATTTAATTGCTGCATTAATTACATTATTTAGTTCCTGAACACTTGAGAATGATTCAAATTCATTTAGTTTTATTGTTATTGCAGAGCTTGAAACAACCGCTTGTGCCTTTTGATTTAAAGGTAGCTCACTACTAAGTGCGAATGCTATTGCTACATTTGAAAGTGATGATTGATTACTTGAAGCTATTTCTATTCCTACATCATTAATTGACTCTAAAACTTTTGAAACTGATGGATTCTGATATGGTAAATTAATCTTAATCTTTTCTGAGGATGGTAATCTTCCTGTTGTTGTACCTGAAACACCAAGTACAAAGTTACCGTTAATATCGACCAAATTACCAGATGCATCTATATCAAGCATACCTGCCTTTGTATAGAAAATATTTCCCTCCGGGTCCTGAACCTGTAAATATCCCTCACCTGTTATTGCAACATCAAGTGAATATCCTGTTGTTGTCATAATTGATTGTGCGTGATTTACATCTATACTTCCAAGTGCTGTACCATAACCTACCTGTGCTGCATTTGTACCACCTCTAATAGCAGTTGCTGATGTAGCAGCATTTGTTGTCTGATAATAAACATCTCTAAATGTTGCACGACTTACTTTATAACCATATGTACTAACATTTGAAATATTGTTACCTATTACGTCCATTTTTGTTTGATGTGATGTCATACCTGCAACACCTGAATATAGTGATCTTACCATTATTAAAACTCCTTTTCATTTTATTAATTTTATTTTTTGTGGAACTGATTGTTTTAAACTCATCAGTCATTCAGAGCTTTAATAGCCTCCTTAAAAGGTCCAGCTATATGATTACAGTTCCATCTATATTTGTAAAAACGCTTCCTTTTAAATCATCATTAGCTACCGTAGTAATTACTGTGTTATTCTTGATATTAACAATGTAAGCTGCGGAATCAATTAATATTAAAGGCTCATTCAATCCTTTTTCTTCTGCAATCCTTACTCCATCATTAAGCCTTGCAAGATTGCTTTCGGAAATATTAATATTTCGTTCCAACACACGATTCACTGCATGGCTGGAAAAATTCACTCCACTTGCATTGCTAATCTGCTCTTGTAAAATCTTTTTGAAGCTGTTCTTTTCATCATTTGAATTTATAGCTTCATTTTTATTTACATTCGGCTCAACAGGAACACCAGTTACTATTGGTACTGAAAGACGATTTAACAAAAATGTGTTATCCATAGCATCCATGCTCCTTTCTATACAACATCCATTTTGTAAATCTCATTTTTGTTCATACGATTTCCTTTACTTTGCTATTATGAATCAGTACTTTCGTCTGTGCTAGGTGTATTACTGTCTTTAGCTGGTGATGAAGAATCATGCACAAGCATAATTTCTGATAATTCATATGTCTTATCATTTACAGTAATTTTATACTCGCCATTTAATAAGGAAATCTGTGTTATTATACCTCTATCCTTTGAAATTGTGCCTCCGATATTATTTTTAGCTACTGTTACTTCCTTTCCTAAAAAGGACATTGAATAGTTTGCTTTCTCATATTGTGCCATTTCCTGCATAGCCTGCATGCTTGCAATCTGTGCAAGCTGGGACAAATATTGAGTATCATCAACCGGATTCATAAAATCCTGATTTGATAATTGGTGAAGCATTAGTGAGAAAAAATCCTCATACTTAATGCTGGTATCCTTATTATTTTCAAATACTGCATTATAAACTTCACCTTTTTTCTCAGTTTTATTTGTGCCACTCCCAATTAAGTCAGTATAATTCCTATCTGTTGAGTTAGCTGCTGATATTGGCATAGTTTACCTCCCTTCATATATTAGATATACATATTCAGAATTGAACTAATCTTTTTATCTGGTATTACTTCAATATTTTGTTCGGTTCCAAGTTCATTATTATCGGATATGAAATTGCTATAATGATAATGGCTTTCCCTGTTACTATTGCTGAAATAATTATTGCTGTTACTGTTGAAATTCTGTCCGCTATTAAATGATTGATGTGAATTATTGTGTGCCATATATTCTGAAGCATTTTCTGGTTTTTGAACTGCTATATTGTTTATTTCTGCATTGTGAAGTCTTAATGAGCTTTGTAAATCTTCCAATCTTTCGCTTAATAGTTTCGCGGTTGTTTCATTTGTAGTTGTCATATTTAGTATAATTTTTTCTGAATCCTTTACAAATTTTACTGTAATTTTACCTAATCCTTCTGGATTAAGCTGTATTGTAAATTCTTCTTTTAAGCCAGTTTTGAGTTGAGCAGATAAATTGTCAAGAACCTGATTTTGAATATCAAACTTAACATATTGCTCCTTTTCTGAATTTATCATCCTTTGAGGACTTCTAAATACAGTATTATTAACCTGCTTTTGAAGTTCATCAATATTGATAACTACTTCCTCAAACTTACTTTCATCAGACCTTAATGCCTTCTTTACTGAATTAATGCTATGATAGAATCTTGATTCTATGTTAAATTCACTTTCCTTGTCCTCATGATTTACAGATGCTGGTGCTTCTATGTTTTCTTTTGCTCCATTAAGTTCAGAAACCTCAGTATGAAAGTTGTTTCTTCCTTGATAAGAATTTTCTATTACTGTAAATCCTTCATGTTCAGTTTCAACGGTTGAAATTTCAACATTTGTATTCACAATATTTTCAATGCCATTGATCTGAGGTAAACTACTGCTGGATTTATTCTCTGTGTTAAATGTCATATGAGAGTTATCGCTTTGTCTTTGAAAATAATTAATTGGAGTATCCTTCATTTTTGGCACATTATAATTTTCAAAAAACAATGTGTCTGAATTGATTTTTGAAAGATTCTCCTTAGCAACAAAGTTCTGAGATGGTTTCAAGTCCTTCTGGTGTCTAGTTTTTTCATCTACTTGATATGCTTTAGCCTCTATGAAGTGTCCTGTCTTTTCATAAGTCTGAAGGGTCATATCATTAGTTTCTGTTTCTTGAATATTGGATTTGACATCATTTGCAACCTGTTCATTTTTTTCATGTTTATAAACTTTCTTATCTGTTGCATGTACAAACCCATTATCCCATTGCTCTAAACTTTTAAATTCATGAACATCTAATGAAATTGATTCCTCCTGGCTCATTTCAGATTTCATGACAGATTTAAACTCTTTACTTGCTTCAGATAGCTTGTCCTTGTTCGCTACAAGCAATATCTCAGCATCTTTATCCGATTGATCTAAT
>JAAYPV010000050.1 GCA_012519635.1 Clostridiales bacterium | reverse complement strand
TGTTGCTGGTGGTGTTGATGTTGCTTCTGGTGTTTGTGTTGCTTCTGGCGTTGGCTCTGGTGTTGATGTTGCTTCTGGTGTTGACGGTATAGGAGGAAAAATTTCTATGTCTGGCATTGAATCAAAAGTTCCAAACACCTTGAATTCATAAAAACCTGGAAATTCAGCGGATAAAGGTTTTCTCTTAAATTTAGTTATAGTGATTCTTACATATCTTGCAGTTGCAGAAAAATCTCCACTTCCCACCTTAGAATGTTTAGTATCCCCTGTTTTGTTAACAACAGTGTCCCAGTTCAATTTATTGTTGGATACATCTATCTTGTATTCATATAATGTTTCATCCCCTAACCATACAACTTCATATCCCGTAAGAGAGTAAACATATTTAAGGTCTACCATCCACCAAATATCTGGTCTTTCTTCTTTTGCAGACCAAAATGTATTCATATTATTATCATTTCCTTTATATGGACCATTGCCAACAGTCATATCATTAGAAGAAGTTGGTTTACCAAAAGCTATATTATTTGTTTGAAAGCCAAAAAAAATATCTAGTGGAAATGAATACGCTTCAGTCAACAAAAAAGACGAAAGAAAAATACTTATTAATACCATAGAAATGGTCTTTTGGAAACGAAAGTTTTTACCCATTCTAAATCCCTCCATGTAATAGATATGTGATAGTTTGTTTAATATATAGATTGATGCGTAGCCGTTCGCAATTGCCCTTTCAAAGGTTTTGAAAGGTGCCAAAGTAAACATTCATGTAGTTTGTTAGAAATAACTCTTCATGGAAATAACTTTTATTACATAAATGGGTTTTTCAAATATGTAAGAAGAATTTCGATCAGTGAAGATAAGATTATCAAAACACTTTCTTGAGAAAAATACATCTTGATGTGAACTTTGTTGGTAACAAATAGATATAAATCTATTATAACTCATCTAGCACTTAAATACAATAATCTTGTAGAGCTAAATTTTCGCACACCATATTATATCAAATAGTCGATAAACAAGTTGATACGAATTCTATTTCTTCGTTAAGCTTCTGTTCAAAATTTCTTCATTATAGTTCTGCTGTTTCTAAGGGATACTAGAAGTTTTACATCAACGAACATACGTCTAACACAATTTGATTTTATATAATTCCTCTATCGTTCAAAAAGTCCATCAGGACTTAGAAATAGACTTAGTTATATAAAATGTTTCAAAATCAACAACAAGATCTGAAAGATACTCATCTCCATGGTAAGAAAACTAATTTTCAGTTTTTATAAATACCACCCTTTTTTCTCCATCCCATGTAACTTCAAATCCAAGCTCCTCAGCAATAAACCTAACAGGAACCATTGTCCTTCCATTAATTATTGATACGGGAATATCAATCTCTACTTGCTTTTCATCTACATGTACCCAATTACTCTCAACTTTAAGCTTTATGCTCTTTGCCTCTTTTAGAATAGTTACAGTTTTAGCTGATTCATCCCATAAAACCTCAGCACCTAAGCTTTCAAAAACGGATCTTACGGGAATAAGCGTCCTTCCATTCAGTATTCTAGGTGGAACATCAAAAACCACCTTTTCTTCATTTACTACAACTTCTATAGGATAGAGTAATTCATTTTCTGTAGCTTTAACCATGTCTTCGAGCATATCAGCCGTTCCCTGAATTATTAAAGGATTCTTCTTTGGATCAATCCAGTTTAAAAGCTTTGAAATATTAGCTTCCGAAAGAGCTGTACAACCTTTTGTACTAATATTCGAACCCTGCCATATATGACAGAATATCGCACTACCCTTTCCCTTAACTGCAGGGTTCATATTATATTCAATTACAAATGCTAATTTATAGCTTGTTATCATAAGTTTTTCAAAGGATTTCCATTTACTATAAGGATCGCCTTCAAATTCTACCCAATTATTATAGTCTTGAGAGTATACATCATCAATCCAGTAATCATTTTTTGAAGTCTTCTTATAAGAAAGCTTTATGTAAGTTGGTCTATCAATTGTTCCAAAAGCCGTACCTATGCGAAATATTCCTGCTGGTGCTTTAAGGTCACCCTCCTTCTTATCTAGAGAAAAACCTTTTTCTCCAATAACAGCATTCATTGGAGGTAAGCTCTTATTCCAACCATCAATAGTCTTTTCAAAAGTCTCCACTGTAGCTTTGTAATGACCTTCTTTCTCACTAGAAACCACAATTATCTGGCTTGATCCGTTCTCTATGTTTAGCCTATCAAAAAGCACAGTCAAATTGCTTGATGCATAAACTTGACTTGCACATGGTATTGTTGTGACCAAACAAATATATGTAATTAGTAAAAAAGCCAGAACCTTTTTCATTTAATTTACCTCTTTCTAATTTGATACATGTTTGCAATTACCGTTCAAACTCAAAAAAGCCCAAAACCCTATCATTTCAGACTTTCCTATGGAGCCACTGGAGGGAATCGAACCCTCGACCTATTCATTACGAGCGAATTGCTCTACCCCTGAGCCACAGTGGCAAATTTAAAATACAACACCTCTTAACCTAGATATGACACCGTTTCAGAATTATTTGCTATAAACTTTCTTTTACATTAAATTCAATCAACTTAATACATATTATCATACTTTATCATATAATATTATACCTATTACAACTGAATTGCAACTGAATTGTAACTGCTATAACTGCTTTTTAGAGGTATAGATTATCTAGTATTGCAACTACTTCTGCTTTTTTGTTTGGTAAAACGTATGTATAAATATTCAATGTTATGCTGACACTAGAATGTCCTAATAATTTACTTACCGTTTTCTGGTACTATGTCAAGAAAAAGTACAAGTTAAATCGGGAAAATTTATTTATTCTTCAGCTCACCTTATTGTATAATTTTACCAACTGTTTTGCGTAATTTACCTCATATTGATTTGGTGATAAATATCCACAATGACTATGAATTCTAACAGTATTATAAAATGCCTCTATGTATTCAAATACTAGGCGATATGCGTGATTATGATCTAATATTTTGAATCTGTTTATCCACTCCCTCTTTATTAATGCATGAAATGATTCTATACACGCATTGTCCCATGGAAAAGCTTACTTTGAATAACTGTTTATAAATCCTTCTGTTGCCTCCATATACGCACTACAGGTATATTGTATGCCCCTGTCACTATGCATGACCAATGGCTTATCTATCCTTCTTGCTTTCTTAGCTCTATTAATCGTTTCTACAACCCATTTAGCTTCTAGAGTTGTACTAAGCTCCCATGCTATGATTTTACGGGAAAACAAGTCCATAATACTTGTTAAATATACAAATCCTTCATAGGTCCAAATATAAGTTATATCTGAACACCAAACAGCATTTGGCTCACTTGGATTAAATTCCTCATCCAATATATTTTTTAGTTCTATGCTAAAGTCTGAATCTATCGTTGTTACAGTATACGGTTTAACATATTGAGCTCTAATGCCTAGCTCACGCATATAGTTTCCGACTGTCTTCTCACTGATTTTTTCTCCCTCACTTTGCAGTACCATTGTGATTTTAGGAGCTCCATAATTCTGATGAGATTCGTTGTATATTGCCATTATTTTTTCCATAATCGCTTCCTTGCGTTTTTGCCTATCGGAAGGAAGTCTTTTTCTAAATGAATAGTAGCCATTTCTTGAAACGCCTAATACTCTAAGCACCCCACTGACATTCAACCGGCGTTCGCCTTCATCGTTCAATTTGTCTTCCATTTCGGATGTTGCAATGAAGAGAGCTTCTGTCAGTTTCCCAGGATGCCGATCGCTTTTTTTAATATATCTAATGCATCCTGTGTATCTCTTAATTCTCTACGCAGTCTTGCATTCTCCTTGGCTTCATCAGATTCATAGTTACCGGAACCTCTAGTTGGTACTTCACCATTGTTTTCTATTGCTGCTTTTGCCCATACGCTAAGTGCTGTGCGGCTAATTCCTAGCTTCTCTGAACACCCTTTTAGACCTAGATCCCTATGTTCAAAGTAATACCTGACCGCATCTTCCTTAAACTTTTTATCAAACTGTTTACTCATGTTAATTCCTCCATCTATTATAGTGTTAATTATAACTTATAAATAGGAACTGTCCACTTTCAACTTGTACCATTTATATTCTACCACCA
>JAAYPV010000009.1 GCA_012519635.1 Clostridiales bacterium | reverse complement strand
AGGCTCATCAAGCAATAAGATTTTCTTTGTAGCACATAATGCTCTTGCAAGCAAAACTCTCTGCTGTTGGCCTCCTGAAAGCTCACGATAGCATTTCTGTTTTAAATCCTCAATACCAAGCCTCTTCATATTTTTTAATGCAGTATTTTTTTCTGCCTTAGAATAAAATGGCTTTATCCCCCTGCTATTCAAACAACCCGATAAAACAACCTCATATACAGATGCGGGAAAATCCTTCTGAACACTTGTTTGCTGTGGTAAATATCCTATTTCTGTTTTCTTTAACCCATCACCGTACTCAATCTTACCGCTTACAGGTGACTTTAAACCAAGTAAACCCCTCACAAGCGTACTTTTCCCGGAACCATTCTCACCCACTATACAAAGATAATCTCCCTTATTAACTTCAAAGCTTAAATCCTTAAAAACTATATTATCCTCATAGCTCATCGTGATATTACTGCAGTTTATTAAAGCCATCTAATTCAATGCCTCCTCTAACTTTTCGGCATTTTCCTCCATAAGCTGAATATAAGTTACTCCATTTTTTAAATCCTCCGCACTCACATTGTGGCATGAATGAAACTGCATTTTCTTTGCGAAGGTTGCCTCACAAATTGTATCTGCAATCCTTTGTGAGCTAAATTCAAGATAAAATATAACAGGAATGTTCTCTTTCTTTACCTCATTTATTAAATTAGCCAGAGTCTGAGGACCCGGTTCTGTTTCTGTACTACAGCTTGTAAATGCAGCAATGTAATCTAAGCCATAATCTTTTGAAAAATATCTAAAAGGATATTTATCTCCAAAAACAATCGTCCTACGCTTTGCATTATCAACAATATCCCTAAATTTCTTATCCAAAGCCTCCAATTTTTCAACATAGTTATTATAATTTTCATTATAATAACTTTCATCTTCCTTATCAATTTCAATCAATGTATCTTTAATTACCCCAGAAATAGTAATTGCATTCAATGGAGATGTCCACACATGCTCATCATATTCGCTATGGTCATGCTCGTGATCATGGGCATGCTCATCTTCATGGTCCTCTTCTCCATCAGTTATTAACTCTACATTAGCCATTAACTGAATAACCCTTGTCTTACTTGTATCAACTGAATCCAAAACCTTATCCACCCAAACCTCAGACAAGCTCCCTACGCATATGAAAATATCACTGTTTTTTATCGCTAAAATATCATTTGCAGACGGCTCATAGGCATGACTTTCTTCTCCAGGCTTTAATAAAAGATGGACTTCCGCTTTATCACCTGCAATCTGCCTTGCAAAATCATAGCTGGGAAAAACAGTGGTTACAATACTTATTTTATCACTATCTGACTTTACATTTTCAATACCACAACCTGACATGATAATACACAAAACTACAATCGTCATCAGAATACTTAATACTTTTTTCATTCTTATTTCTCCTTTAATCAACTATGACAATGCTTGCACTTGCCGTATAATACAGTTTTTGTATTATCAATTCTAAAACCATGATGCTCTAAAACGTGCTCATCAATTCCCTGCATAAAATCACAACTGATATGATACAATTCTCCACATTTAACACATTTTAAGTGAAAATGCTCCACACATTCCTCATTATCCTTTATATATTGATAACAAGCACCTGTTTTTTCATCTAGGTTATATTTCCTTACATAACCAATCTCAACCAGCTTGTCAAGATACCTGTAAACAGTGGTAACTCCAACACTTGTTCCAGCTGAATTAAGATGGGCAACAATTTCTGCCGCTGTTATATGCTTATCCTTACTGGATTTAATATACTCTAAAATTATCTGCTTTTGCTTTGTCTTATACCCTTTATCCATAACAACCTCATTTAATTTTATAATCAATGACTATAAACTATTTTAGCAATATGAAAATGATTTTCATATTGCTAATTTATAATATCATATTTTCTAAAAAAAGTCAAGCTAAAATTGAAAATAATTTTCAATTTTAGCTTGATCGCTTATCTAAATTTATTCATTACAAGTCCTGTTATTGTTTTTGGATAGAAATATGTGGATTTTTGAGGCATCTTCTCTCTTGCTAACGCCACATCTCTTATCTCACTTACCTTTGTAGGATTTAATATAAAGCTACAATTAGCTTTGCCGTTATCAACAGCCGCTATCGCCTCATCTATAATTTTCGTATATGTCAAATTAACCTGATTAGCCATGTTTTCCTTGTCGATGCCAAAAATCTTTTCAAGAACAAGTGTATGGAGCACACTTACATCTAAACCGCAGTAAGCATCAGACATTTTAGGCATAATTTCTTTTACTGCTCCTTCATTCTTTAGAACCAATAATTTAAAGCTGTCATTACCAAAATACATTGCGAATGCCTTTTTGCCCTGTTTATACATTTCATAAAGGCTATCCTCAACTTCTTTTCTTCCCTTTATATCAGTAACATTAAAATCTCCAGTTAATTTTGCTGTAACATCATCTACATTAAAATTATTAAGGTCACGAACTATTCTATGTGTCGGAAATACAACCAATCCATCGTTTTCCATGTTTACAAGCATCATCATGATATAGCCAGATTGGCTATTTTTATCAGAAACTCCTGTTTCACATAAATGCTTATGAAAATTGAGTGCTGTTTCATATCTGTGATGGCCATCTGCAATATAAAGCTTTTTATCCTCAAAGATTTTTGTTAAGCCATCCAATACTTCTTCATCGTGAACACACCACATTCTATGAATAACGCCATCATCATCGACTATCTCCATATCAGGTTTATCCTGTGAACAAGCATCAATTGTGCTATATGCTTTTCCGTCTTCATCCATATATAATGAATAAATCTGACTGAAATTACAGAATGTTTCGCTCATAAGATTGAATCTGTCGGTCTTTGCCTTTGAAAGTGTTTCTTCATGAGGCAATACAATACCCTTAGAAAATTCTTCAAGCTTTACAAGAGACACAAAACCTTTTACTGCTTTCTTGCTTCCATTTGCAGTAAACTCCATCTCGTAAACATATATACTTTCCTTATCGTCATGCTTTAAAACTCCCTTTTCAAGCCATTCCTTAAGTGTATTTCCTGCATCCTTATATCTGTTCTCGCCCTTAGGCAACTCTAACCTAATAATATTATATTCATTATTTTTCACATATTCTTCACGCTGTTCATCAGAAATTATGTCATAAGGAGGACAAACCAATGTATTTAAGTCCCCAGCCACCTCCGTACTGTATCTTAAGCCCTTCATTCCCTTAATTACTGCCATACTACACCCCTATTTATTTAAGATTGATTTATATAAAGGTAATGAGGGTACCTTGTAGTATCCTCATCCCCTTAATTCTAAAGTGGATAATAATCCTGCCTTTATGAACTATGCTATTAATTTTTCATTCCGCAACACTTTTTGTACTTTTTACCGCTTCCACATGAGCATAAATCATTGTCTTTAAGCTTATTATTTGCCACACGACGATGCACAAAGCTACCATCACCACCTGTTGGTGTTTCAGGCTTTGCAACCTGTTCTCGCTGTATAGGTGCATTTACATTCACCTTAACAGTAAGCAATAAACGAACAGTATCTTCTCTTATGGACTCAATCATTGCGTCAAACATCTCAAATCCTTCATATCTGTATTCTACAACCGGATTATGTTGTCCATATGCACGCAAGCCAATACCCTTCTTAAGCTCTTCCATATCGTCGATATGTGCCATCCATTTTGTATCAACAACCTTAAGCAATATTACACGCTCAAGCTCACGCAACACGCTAGAACCAATTTCCTCTTCTTTTTTATTGTATGCGTCTGTAATTTTATCTAATAGCTCTTTTACAATCTGCTCTTTACTAATCTTCTCAAGTTCTTTTTCATCATATTTTAAGTCATCCTCAGTTGTCAACCAGCCTAAGAAATAATCTTTAAGACCAACAAAGTTCCACTCAGATTTATTGACATCATCAAGCAGATATCTGTCAACAGCACCTTCAACAAGGTCCTTCATCATCTTTAGAATATAGTCATGTATATCCTCACCATCAAGAACCTGTGCTCGCTGTTTATATATAATTTCACGCTGAGTGTTCATTACATCGTCATAGTTAAGTACATTCTTTCTGATACTGAAGTTTCTGCCCTCAACCTTACGTTGTGCTGATTCTATAATCTTTGTAAGCATTTTACTTTCGATAGGCATATTTTCGTCAACATTCAACCTGCTCATCATTACTTCAAGCCTGTCGCCACCAAAAATACGCATCAAATCGTCCTCAGCTGAAAGGAAGAACATACTCTCACCCTCGTCACCTTGACGACCTGAACGACCTCTTAACTGATTATCAATACGCCTTGCCTCATGACGCTCTGTACCGATGATAAACAATCCACCAGCCTTTTTAACTTCAAGAGCCTTCTCCTTAACCTCCAAGCTATATTTCTTGTAAAGCTCCATGTAAACTTCTCTTGCCTTCAAAATTTCCTCATCCTGAGTTTCGGCATATCCCACTGCTTCGGTAATAACATCCTCATCATAGCCTAATTTACGCATTTCAGCTTTAGATAAGAACTCAGCGTTACCACCAAGCATAATATCTGTACCACGACCAGCCATGTTGGTAGCAATTGTTACAGCACCTAATTTTCCAGCCTGTGCAACAATCTCAGCCTCTTTTGCATGGTATTTTGCATTCAAAACCTCATGCTTAATACATTTCCTTTTTAACATTTTTGATAATAACTCGGACTTCTCAATAGAAACAGTACCAACCAGAACTGGCTGTCCTTTTTTATGGCATTCAATAATCTTTTCAATTACTGCCTCAAATTTACCCTTTTCTGTTCTGAATATCTGGTCTTCATGGTCAATTCTTATAACTGGCTTATTAGTAGGAACCTCAACTACATCAAGCTTGTAAATTTCCTTAAATTCATCTTCCTCTGTCTTTGCAGTACCCGTCATACCGGATAGCTTATTATATAATCTAAAGTAATTCTGGAATGTTATTGTAGCAAGAGTTTTGGACTCATTTTTAATTTTAACGCCCTCTTTAGCCTCAATCGCCTGATGCAAGCCATCATTAAAACGTCTACCGAACATCAATCGTCCTGTAAACTCATCTACAATTATTACCTCATCATCTTTTACAACATAATCCTTGTCAAGACGCATAATTCCGTGTGCTTTCAAAGCTTGATTAATATGATGAAGCAATGTAATATTTTCAGGGTCCATCAGATTTGTAACATTAAAATACTTTTCTGCCTTTTTGATACCCTGTCTTGTAATTGTTGCAGTCTTTGCCTTTTCATCTACAATATAATCATAGTTTTCATGCTGTAAATCCTGGTCAGCCTTATCATCCATTTCAACAACTGTACAATGATTTAAAGTCAACACAAACTTATCTACAATAGTGTAAAGTTCAGTCGACTTATCTCCTCTTCCCGAAATTATAAGAGGAGTTCTCGCCTCATCAATCAAGATTGAGTCAACCTCGTCCACAACTGCAAAATTATGACCTCTTTGAACTCTATCCTTTTTGTAAATTACCATGTTATCTCTCAAATAATCGAAACCAAGCTCATTATTTGTTGCATATGTTACATCAGCATTATAAGCAGCTCGTCTTTCGTCATTTGTCAAACCATGAAGTATTACCCCAACGGTCAAGCCCATGAAACGAAGTATCTTACCCATTTCCTCAGACTGCACCTTAGCAAGATAGTCGTTTACCGTAACAATATGCACACCCTTACCCGACAAAGCATTCAGGTATGCAGCAAGACATGCAACCAAAGTCTTACCCTCACCAGTTTTCATTTCAGCAATACGACCCTGATGCAAAACTATTGCACCTATAATCTGAACAGGATAAGGCTTTTTACCCAAAACTCTATCCGCAGCCTCACGACAAGCTGCAAGAGCCTCAGGTAAAATATCATCAAGTGATTCTCCAGCCGCAATTCTATCTTTAAATATCTGAGTTTTAGCTTTTAATTCAGCATTTGACAATGCCTGATACTCTTCATCTAAATTAAGTACCCTTTGTTTTATCGGTTCAATTCTAGCAAGCTCTCTCTTGCTGTATGAACCAAATAATCCGCTCAAAATTCCCATTAAAATTTCCGCCTTTTCTAGATTTTAACGCATCTAATTTTATAAACACATAAATTTATTGTAAAACAATTATTGCATTTTGTCAATACTATAATTACATTTATTCTCATGTTTTTTGTTTTTTATAATATTTACAACATTCAGAAAGAGGACATTTTTCACAAAATGGCCTTCTTGATTTACAAATATCACGTCCAAATTGCACAATTCTATGGCAAAAATCCGATGACTTTTCTGGTGGTATCAGCTTTACCAAATCCATTTCCACCTTATATGGGTCAGTATTCTTTGTCAAGCCTAACCTACCAGTTATCCTTATAAAATGGGTATCCGCCACAATTGCAGGCTTACCCCATATATCACCCATAATCAAATTTGCTGTTTTTCTTCCAATGCCTGAAAGCGTGAGCAAATCCTCCATTGTATCAGGAATTTCACCACTATAATTATTTAACAACTGCCCTGCCATTTCCTTAATGCTTTTAGCTTTCGTCTTATAAAAACCACATGGTTTCACATCCTCCTCAAGCTCTTTTAAATCAGCATCCGCAAAGGCTTCAAGCGTTGTATATTTTTTAAACAGTTCCTTCGTTACTATATTCACCCTTGCATCAGTGCATTGTGCTGATAGCCTTGCTGCTATCATTAATTCATAGGGCTTGCTATAAATCAAAGAGCATTCTGCATCAGGATACAGCTTCTCAAGCTCTGCAACAGCTATTTTTGCAACCTCTCTTTTAGTCATTCCTCTTCTCAATCCTTACACTATTTAAAAACGATTTCAATTTCTATAATATTATATCACTCCACAACCCCTAATTCAAGCATAAATTTAAATTAAACATTATTTTATGTAGTCTCACAATAAGAATTGCTTTTTATTTGGTTTACCTATTGACATAACTAATAAAATCTGCTATAATACCTTAAGATACTTTAATGGTTTAAAGCATAAACGCTTTCACCAATTAATGCATTAAATTGTTAAAAAGGGGATTAATTTATGATAATCGCTATGCTCATAATCTATATCGCCATTATGGTCGGTATCGGATTATACACATCTAAACAAACAAATTCCGTCAGCGATTTCGTTCTAGGTGGACGAAATGTAGGCTCATGGCTTACTGCCTTCGCTTATGGAACCTCTTACTTCTCAGCTGTTGTTTTTATCGGTTATGCTGGACAATTCGGTTGGAAATACGGCGTATCTGCTACTTGGATTGGTGTCGGTAACGCCTTAATCGGTAGTGCTTTAGCCTGGATTATTCTTGGAAAACGCACACGAACAATGACAAAACACTTTAATGCTCGAACAATGCCTGAGTTCTTTGAACATAGGTTCCAATCAAAAGGTCTTAAAATTGCATCTGCATTAATTGTATTTTTCTTCCTTATCCCTTACACAGCATCAGTGTATAACGGACTCTCAAGGCTTTTTGAAATGGCTTTGAATATTCCATATTCAACCTGCATCATTGTAATGGCAGTTTTAACCGCTATTTATGTAATTCTCGGCGGATACACCGCAACTGCTCTTAACGACTTCATTCAAGGTATTATAATGCTTGCAGGTATAGTTTTAGTCATTGTAATAGCAATTGGTAAAGCTGGTGGACTTTCAACTGCTTTAACTGAACTTGGAAATATCAGTGATACAGGCGTTCCACAAGGCTCTCTTAATTCTTTATTTGGTCCTGACCCACAAAGTCTGTTTGGTGTTGTTATCCTAACATCACTTGGTACTTGGGGATTACCTCAGATGGTACATAAATTCTATGCTATTAAAGATGAAGCTGCTATAAAAAAAGGAACTATTATCTCTACAATTTTTGCTATCGTAGTTTCTTGTGGTTCATATTTTCTTGGCGGATTTGACAGATTATTCTGCACAACAGACCCAGAGATTGCTACTCAAACCGGTAAGGTTTTAATTGATATTAATAATGGCAAGCCTGATTTTGACGCTATGATGCCTTCGCTTCTTGAAAACACCATGCCTTTAATAATGATTGGATTAGTTGTAGTTCTTGTTCTATCAGCGTCAATGTCAACTCTTTCTGCTCTTGTGCTAACTTCAAGCTCAACTTTGACCATTGACCTTATAAAACCTAGCTATAAAAAAGAAATGACAGATAAAAAGGAAATGTTTATCATGCGACTTCTTATTGCAGTATTCCTAATAATTTCAGTTATTATAGCTTTAAATAAAAATTCTTATATTTCAACACTGATGTCCATTTCTTGGGGTGCTCTTGCAGGCTCATTCTTAGGACCTTTTACATATGGCTTATTCTCAAAGAAAATCACAAAGGCTTCAGTTTGGGCTAGCTTTATTACAGGTATAGGGATTACAGTTACACATATGTTCCTATTCAGTCTAAATCTATTTCCAGACCTTGCTCGTAAGGCTGCTGAGATTAACAGTGGAATATTATCTCCTATTAATGCTGGTGCATTCGCAATGATTGTTTCATTGATAATTGTTCCTGTTGTAAGTGCATTCACTCCTAAAATGGAGCGTAAAACTATTGATGAAATATTCTCATGCTATGATAAAGAAAAGTCAAACGCATAATAAAGATTTAATAAAAAACAGACAGCCTTAATTGCTGTCTGTTTTTTTCATTCTAATTATTGAGTTTGCTGGGAACTCCATTTCACAAGGGATTATCAGCTTCATCATCGCATGATTTGCCTTATCAATCGCCTCTCCCTTTCCATCATACATAACTGTTATTTTATATTCAACTGGTTCCTTTTGCGGCGATATAATCTCTACTATATCCCCAGCAAAGAACCTATTTCTTTGTGTTACATACATTTTGCCATCTTTACAATAATCAATAACTCCAACAATATCGTATTCTCGTATATAGCCACCTGTTTCGTAATATTGGCAATCCTTTGGATTCCCAAAGAAAAATCCTGTGCAGTATTTCCGATGACTTACCTTAAAAACTTCATCGCGTATCCATTTAGGCAACTCAAATGAGTCTGGATTAGCTTTATAGTGGTCCACTGCCATTCTGTACGCATTGGTGATAACAGAAACATAATATGCTGATTTCGCTCTTCCCTCAATTTTAAAGCTTGTTACACCCACATCAACCAGCTTATCAATATGGTCAATCATGCATAAATCCTTAGCATTTAAAATATAAGTTCCCCTCTCATCTTCATAAACTGGATAAAATTCATTCGGACGCTTTTCCTCCATAAGATGATATCCCCATCTGCATGGCTGTGCACATTCACCTCTGTTTGCATCCCTGTTTACCATGTACTGTGATAACAAGCATCTTCCTGAAAACGACACGCACATAGCTCCATGCACAAAAACCTCAATATCCAGTTCATTCGGCACCTTAGCTTTAATTTCTGCAATCTCCTCAAGGGATAGCTCCCTTGCTAAAACCACTCTTTTGGCACCCATATTATAAAGTTCATTCGCTGTTACATAATTAACTACACCCGTCTGTGTAGACATATGTATCTCCATACCAGGTGCATACTTTTTAACAAGGGATAAAACACCTAAATCCGCAACAATAACTGCATCAACCTTGCAATCAACCGCTTCCTCTATAAAAGCTTGAAATTTGGAAATTTCGTTATTTCTAGGTAGCGTGTTGCAGGTTAGATAAACCTTTACTCCCCTTTTATGAGCCTCTTCAACAGCAGATTTCAATTCATCATAGCTGAAATTAAGAGGTGATGCCCTCATTCCAAACTCTTTTCTACCAAGATAAACTGCATCCGCTCCATAATTAATCGCAGAAATTAATCTTTCATAATCACCAGCTGGTGATAGAACCTCCAACCTATCTAAAATAGACAAAAATATTCCTCCATTTATTTATTCCTCTGCTGCTTCAGCCGCAGCTTCAGCTTCAGCATACTGCTGCTGAACCATCGCTAAATTAGCCTCATGCTCCTCAAGGGTTTTCGCATAGAAGGTTTCCTTAGTATTGATATTTGCACAGAAATAGTAATATTCTGTTTTAGCAGGATGTAAAACTGATTCAATCGCCTCAATTCCAGGATTGCATATCGCACCGGGTGTCAATCCAGCAACCTTATATGTGTCATAGGCTTGAATTTTTAGACTAGCCGATGCTGTATTATCAATATTTGGCTTTATAACCTCATTTGCATACTTAGATGTTGGGTCAGATTCTAAAAATGCTTGTGTGCGCCCTATTGCTTCGGGATTGCTTAAACGATTATAGAAAACTGATGCAACCATCTCCATTGAGTCCTTTGAAGGAGCTTCCGCCTGAACTATTGATGCAAGTATTATCAGTTCATCTAAAGTATAACTTGATTTCTTTATCTCATCATAGTAAGGGCTGATTTTTTTCTCAAAGTTATCATATATTTTGTCACATATCAGCTGGTATGCAGTTTTATCCTCTACTGCATCTCCCTTAGCCATTCCTACATAAAATGTGTAAGTATCAGGGAAAAAGTATCCCTCCATTTTATAAAATTTATTCGTATAATTTGTGCTATTCTCTGTATCAGCTAACAACTCATAGAACTTATGCTCTTTTTCATCAATGAATTCTCCCGAATTAAAATAGAAAAGAAAATCATCTATATCTGCAATAACATTTTCATCCAAAAGCAATTGAGCTGCTTCATACAAATTAATTCCCTCTTTAAAAGTTATAGAAACCGTATCGTAAGCATCATCCATAGGCGTACCAGTCAAACCCTCTATTATCCCATCATAACCACTGCTAGGTTTCACCATATGAGTACCTGCTTTATAAAGAGGTCCAGCCTTCTTCAGCTTGGATATCGCCCTAAAAAGTGTCGGGGATTTAATTGCTCCTTCATCACGCAATATTTGTGCAATATCGTATGTTGTTGCATCTTCAGGTATCGTTATAGGAATTGCCTCGTCAGTTTTGTCTATTCCCAGATAGTCCTTACCTAAAGAAATCAACAATACTGATAAAACAACTGATGCACATACGATAAATGTTATTCTTATCAATGCAAATGCAAGTTTTGCACCCTTCCACCTTTTTCGAACCTTACGCTTTGGTTTCTTAATTTTTTCTTCCTCATTAGTAACTTGATAATCAACATCAACATATTCATCATATTCTTCTTCAACATATACTTCATCTGTTAATTCGTATTCAGATTCTTCAGTATACAGGGCTAATTCCTCATCACTACTCTCTTCTAAATCTATCAGGCTACTATCAAAATCCTCAGAACTAATAACAGCTACCTGTTCTGTATCTTCAGGCATATCATCTTCTTGTTTTGACCTTGCCAACTTCCCCGACTGCTCTAAAATTTCATCAATAAGCTTGTCATTATCATTATTCCTATCTCCCAAACCCTTATTATCCATTACACACCTCCACAAAATCCTTCTCCGTCAATAAATAATCTATACTAATATCATGTTCCTCCCTTATTAAATTGTCTGCTAAACAGACACTATAACATATCCCCAATGTATTTATCTTTTCGTGTGTTGACAAAAACCTATCGTAATATCCACCGCCATAGCCCAGCCGATAACCATTTTTATCAAAGGCAAGTGCAGGGACTATACATAATGCGCCATCAAAAATACTGATAAGCATATCAAAATCTTCCGCTGGCTCTGAAATACCATAAGCGGAAATTTCTAAATTATCCAATGAATTTATTTTATAGAAGCTCATTGTCCTATCAGCATTACATCTTGGCAAAGCAATGGTCTTTCCAATACTCAAAGCATGTTTTATAAGTCTTAGCGTATCAACCTCGCTGTTAACTGAGTAATATATCAATAAAATCTTACATTCATTATACAAGCTATTGCTGATTATCCTTTGGAATATTAATTCATCAAGCCTTTCCTTTTCATCTTCAGGAATACTATTTCTCAATTTCCTATAATAGTTTCTCAGCAGTGCTTTCTCAGACTTCACATTACTCATTTCTTTGCACATATCAAAGATGACTCCAAAGTTTCTCTTCTTTCCTTCGATGTCAAAACCTCTACAAGCTGTAATGCAAATTCTAATGCAACTCCCGCACCTCTTGCAGTAATATATTTATTGGACACACAAACAGGCTTATCTGCTACCCTTGCCCCGGTAAGCTGGTCCTCAAATCCGTAATAGCAAACTGCCTCCTCACCCTTGAGTAGCCCTTTATGACCTAAAATTGAAGGCGCTGCACAAATTGATGCAATATACTTGTCATTCTCAACACAATAATTTATCGCCTTCTGAACATTTGGACATTTCTCAAGATTCAATGTTCCGGGCATACCTCCTGGTAAAACTATCATATCTATTTTATCCGATAACTCTATCTCACTATCTGTAATATCTGTGACAATTGGTATTCCATGAGAGCCTTTGATTATATTATCCCCTACTCCGACAGTAACAACATCAAGTTCACATCTACGCAAACAATCAACAGGTGTTATTGCCTCCATTTCCTCAAAACCATTTGCGAAAAAAACATAAATCATAAACCACAACTCTCCTTTTAATCCTTAAATCTTATTGTATTCTTCTCAAGCAAGAATGCAGGATAATAAGAACGCTTTGCCTTTCTGAGTCCCTCTATTCCCAAATCCTCTTCACGATTTATATACTTGAAATCCTTAGCCGCATATTTAGCAAATTCGTTATTAATTGCTGCATAAACACCTAAATATTCTGTATTAGCTTTCTCAATATGAACACAAAAAGTGTTGCTATTTAACTGTTCGCCTAAGGTAAAAGCTACTAACCTTCCATCAACCCTGAGCACACCACCCTTTAGCTCTAGCTCATCAAAATACTTAAAAAAAGTATGGATTGCATATTGCTCTGCAACACTTGAATGGTTACTATAACCATTTTTAGAATTATACGACAGTACGCTAAGTTCAATACATTCATCAAAGTCCCTTACCGTCATCGACGAAAACTCCCATGAGTATCGATAAAACTTAGCTAAATGATTTCGTTTATTATGATATTTCTTACCCTTAAGCTCAATTAAATCACTTGCATTATAAATATAGTCACTTGAATCTTCTGATTTACATACAGTAAACTCATTCGGAAACAACTCATTAAAAAGCTGCACCTTATCATTGAGAACAGGGTTTATTTCTGTAGCCACACCTAATTTCCTGGAATATTCTCTTAGCTGGCAGATAACATCATAATAATCCCCCTCACCAGCAGGAAAGGAAAATCTTGCTATGCCATCCTTAACATATCCAACTATATAAAAGTCCTTATATCTACATATTTTTGAATCATTTAGCCTTACCCATGCCATATTATTAGCAAAGCTGTATTCGCATGCCATAAAATCTGACTTTGCTAAAAGCTCCTTAATCCATTTCTTATCCTCTATATTTATTTCCTTAAATTCCAACATTTACATTATTGCTCCGTATATTATTTTCATTAAATTTTCATTTATTACATCTTCACTCAATGGCAAACTTCCAGAATTACATTCCAAAACTGTCCACCCCAACCTGTCAGCTGCATATAACGCTGTTTCTCTGCACCGCTTTAAATACTCAATATTAGACTCATGTATATCTTTTTTACTTGTATCACCATTATATCTTTTATTTAATAGCTCCTGTGAAATTTCAACAGGCATATCCAAAAAAATAATTTTATCCGGTCTTGGAAGTCCCAGCTTATTATACTCATAATCCTCTAGCCACTCAAGATACTCACTCCAGTTTCCTTCGGGGAGCTTAACCATCTGATGTATTGCGTTTGAGCTGACATACCTGCTTGCAAGTATCAGTCCACCTGAATTATAATAATCCTCCCAATATAGCTTAAAGCTTGCATACCTGTCAACAGCATAAAAGCTAGATGCAGCATAAGCATTCACACTATCTGCATCACTTGAAAAATCACCATTAAGATACATTTTTACCAATGTAGAAGATGGCTTATCATATTCAGGAAAGCTAATTGCCCTAAAATCTACACCATCTTTAATTAATTTATCCTTAATTAACGCAAATTGAGTTGATTTTCCACTACCATCAAGGCCGTCAATAATAATCAATTTGCTTTTTATTTTCTGCATTCCTATTCCCTCATATTCATTTTCTCTCACATATCATGTAAAATAACTTAATATTTATTTTAACATTTTTAATACCATTCGTCAATAATCAAAACAGATTTAAAGTCACAATTTAACATAAAATCAAAATTGCGTTTTACTTCT
>JAAYPV010000049.1 GCA_012519635.1 Clostridiales bacterium | reverse complement strand
CAGAAAATGATTTTGATACTGCTGGTGATTTGTTAGAGATGGCAGCAAAATTAATTTATATAAAAACGGTGTCGTTACTTCCTAAACCCAATGATGCAGAAGAGATAAAAAAGGAGTTGGAAGGCACACTTATAGAATATTCTCTATGCAAGAATGCGGCAAAGCTGTTAGGAATGAGATTTATTGGCAATGATATATTTGTAAGAATACCAACAAAAATGAAGGTGCCAACAGCGTATGAGTTAATTCACTCAAGTGAAATATTGCGGACCTCCTATAAAAATATTTCGTCACGAAATGTTGATGAAAGGCCGATTCTTGAAAACAGGATTAACGATATTATTAAACGAAAGATGGCCTCGGTAACAACTAAGGTGGTATTTATTTTAAGAAGGCTGTATAAGGATGGCATTGCTCAGATGGATTCTCTTTATGATGGCATTACAGGACGTTCAGAGAGAGTAGCAACCTTTTTAGCTATATTGGAGCTTACTAAATCAGGTCGAATAAGGATTAGTGATGATAATTCAGAGATATATTTTGTGGGCAGAAGAAAAAGGTTTGTCAGCGTTTAGCGTAGGAGGAAAGTGATGAATTTGAATGAAAAGCTATCTATATTGGAGGCTGTTTTGTTTGCTTGTGGTGAACCTGTAGAGATAAAAAAGCTTGCTAAGGTTTGCTCTGTTTCAAAGGATACGGCAATAGATTTAATAAAAATTCTAAATGATAGATATGATTCAAATAAAAGTGCGTTACAGGTTATGAAGCTTGATGATTGCTGTCAGCTATGTACAAGAGAGGAATATGCAGAGTATATAAGGTCGGTAATGGAATCCAAGCGTTCTACACCACTTTCAAATGCTGCACTAGAGGTGCTTACAATAGTAGCATACAATCAACCCGTTACAAAGAGTTTTGTTGAGAATATAAGGGGTGTTGACAGCTCATCAATAATTAATTCTCTTGTGGAAAAGGAGCTTTTGATTGAGGCGGGTAGGCTTGATGTTCCGGGTAAACCTGTTTTGTTTAAAACAACAAATAATTTCTTGAGGTGCTTTGGGTTAAATTCACTTGAGGATTTACCACCATTGCATGAAGACCAGGAGGACAAGCCATTATTTAAAGGAAACAATTTACTTACAAAAGAAAATGAGTAGTTAAACATTGTATTGAAAGGACGAAGCTGATGGTTTTACTGGCAATACTTTTAGCATTAGCAGTAATAATTTTAATCTTATGCTTTTGTCCATTAACTTTTTTTATTAGTTATATTGATGGAGAATTGAATTATAAACTTAAATATTTAATGTTTAATATTGTTACATCGGATGAAAAAAAGCATAATAAAAGAAAAGCTAAACATAATAAAAAAAGAGATAAACTAATTGAAAAGCAAGAAAATAGTATAAAAGATGATGGTTCAGATGAGAATAGAGATTTGACTCTAAAAAAGGATAAAGAGTATAGGATAAAAAAGTCTAAAAGAGCAGCGAAAAAACAAAGCTTAAAGTCAAAAATTAATTCCTTTAAGGATGATAAAGTAGAATTATTGGAAAAAATAAAACTAATAAAGGATTTAATTTATGCTAGCAAGAAAGGTATAAAGAGGATATTGAAAGGCATATATATAAAGGATATTTTTATTGATTTCACTATTTCTGATGAGGACGCATATGAATGTGCGATGAAATATGGTAAGATGAATATTCTTGTGTATAATGTTTTGGGGTTTTTAAGCAGTTATTTTAAGGTGAGCAAGAAGAGTATAGCTATTTTATGTAGATTCAATGAAAAAGATAGTATATATAATTTCAGTTTTAATGTTAAACTTAAGCTTGGAACTGCAATAGTTTCAGTTTTAGGTATGATTTTAACATTTTTTGTGAATAATATAAGAAGTGAAAAAGAGGAAAAAAATCAGAATAAAGAAGTTGTTCATGAAGGCTAATGAAGATTTATGCAGGCTTTATTGAACAGGAAAGGAAGTTATTATGAGTGATCATCCAATTAAAGATATGATGGGCATAACAATGGAAAAAATAAAGGAAATGGTAGATGTCAATACCATTATAGGTGAGCCAATTGTGCTTGCAGATGGGACAACCATTATTCCTATTTCTAAGGTGTCATTTGGTTTTGCATCAGGTGGTTCTGACTTGCCTGCTAAGGTTGAGAGAGACTTGTTCGGCGGTGGTACAGGTGCTGGAGTATCAATTCAACCTATTGCATTTTTAGTAATAATCAACGGTGAGGCAAAGCTTTTACAGGTTTCTATGAATGCAAGTTCACAGAATGCCATTATTAATTTAATTCCAGATATGGTCGACAAAATTTCAGATATAGTGGAAAAATCTAAAAAATCAGATAAAAATGAAAAAAAGTAGGCTAAAACTAAGGCTTGCACCATAAAATATAGTTAGAACTATATTTTATGGAGGTACTTATGAAAAATTTGTTTTGTGTTTTTGTTTCATTAGTCATATGTGTGTTTTCGTTTAATTTTACGATTGTAGCTGAAAGTAATCAGAATATATCAATATCGGCGAAGGCTTATGTTTTAATGGAGGCAAAAACAGGGCGTGTTTTATATTCTAAGAATGCTGACACAAAGTTACCAATGGCAAGTACTACAAAGATTATGACAACTTTACTTTGTCTTGAAAGTGGAGGACTTGACGAGGAATTTGTTGTTGACTCTGAGGCAATAAAGGTTGAAGGCTCTACAATGGGTTTAACAGAGGGGGATGTAGTCACAAAGCGTGCATTATGCTATGGAATGTTGTTACCATCTGGTAATGATGCTGCAAATGCAGCTGCAGTAAAAATTGCTGGTAGCTATGAAAACTTTGCAAATCTCATGAATGAGAGAGCTAAGGAAATAGGCATGACTAGGACTTGTTTTGTAACTCCGTCTGGATTAGATGCACCTGGACATGGGTCATCAGCTTATGACATGGCTTTGCTTGCAAGGGAAGCGTTGAGAAATCCTGAATTTAGAGAAATCTGCTCACAAAAGAAAGCAAAGCTAAGGTTTGGCAATCCCCCATATGAAAGATGGTTAACCAATACAAATAAACTTTTAGGATTATGTCCTGGAGTTATTGGCGTGAAAACTGGATTTACTGATGCAGCAGGCAGATGCTTGGTTTCAGCTTGCGAGAGAAATGGTGTTACACTAATATGTGTAACTTTGAATGCTTCAAATGATTGGCAGGACCATACTGCTCTTTATGATAATGGTTTTTCATTGGTAAATCAAAAGGTTTTAGAACAGACAGAAGACTTGACCATTGATGTGGTTGGCTCAGAGGTAGATAGTGTTACAATTGGGTCTGAGGATAAAATTACAATTGGAATGATTGGTGATGAGTTTGATAAAATTACTACAAAAGCCATTTTACCGCCATTTGTTTATGCTCCTGTTACAATAGGAGATGAGGTTGGAAGACTGGAATTTTACTATGAGGACAAATATATTGACAGCATTCCTTTATATATGTTAGAATCAACAGAGTTATATGAACCTAAACAGAATGAAAATAAGCTGGAAAAGATTATAAGTAAAATTAAGAGGGCATTAGGAATGTAGGATTGTATATTTTATATCACTCCATAAGTTTCCAGAAATTTATGGAGTGATGCACTATATGCCTAAGTCCTGAAATGAGGAGATAAAAGTGGCTAAAGTAAGAATTCAAAAAATTATTGCGGAAAGTGGTTATTGCTCAAGAAGAAAAGCAGAAGAGTTGATTAGTAAGGGTAGAGTCAAATTAAATGGGCGTCCTATAAAGCTAGGTGATAAGGCAGAATATAAGGATATTATAACTATTGATGGTGAGAGAATTAATACTCCAAAAAATAAGAAATATTTATACTTAATGATGAATAAGCCTAGAGGATATGTTACTACTGTATTTGATGAACTGGGTAGAAAATGTGTTATGGATTTACTTGACGGTGTAGAGGAAAGAGTATATCCAATTGGCAGACTTGATAGAAATTCAGAAGGATTACTTTTGTTTACCAATGATGGTAATTTTGCAAACAGTATTATGCACCCAAGCAAGCGAATTTCCAAATCATACAGAGTTACGGTCAGACCAGATATTTCTGATGAACAGCTTGTTAAATTGAGTGAGGGCGTAGAAATTGATGGTAGAATGACAATGCCTGCTACCGTAAATGTATTAAGCAAGCAGGAGGGCAGGGTAGTTTTGCTTATTACCATAAAAGAGGGAAGAAATCGTCAAATCAGAAGGATGTGTGAGGCAGTTGGACTTGAGGTTGCGAGGCTAAGACGAGTTAGCTTAGGTCCACTAAAGCTGGGAATGTTAAAGCCTGGTGCATATCGTGAGCTTACTGCTGAAGAGTTAAGGGCAATAAGGAATGCAATTGGTAAAGGGGATTAGACATGCTTGAGATTCTTGAATGTAAGGATATTGAAAAATATTCACATATTTTAAATAATATTAAAACAGATGGAAAACTTCATGTCGTTGAGGCATTTAATAAAAATAATGTTATAGGATACGGCATTTACGCATATAATCTTGAGGTTGTTGAGATTTTTGATTTTGATGATGGTGGTGATTTGTATTTAGGTGATGGTATCATTCGTTCTATTTTATTTAAGGCTTGTTTAAAGGGAATAGATGATGCTGTATTTAAGATAAATAATTCTGACAAAATAAGTAAATTAGAAAAATTGAATTTTGTAAAAGGTGACAATAAAGTCTTAAATTCTATAAATGATTTTATGAACAGCTGTAAAAACTGCAAAAAAATCGATTAAGAGCTTGAAAAAGTTTTATAAATATTGTATTATAAAATAGTATATTTGTTTAGGAAGGAAAAGATAGTATGATGACAGATAAAAATATAGAGAGTCAGGCAAGGTTAAGATTGTCTTACTTGTTTGATGAGGGTACTTATACTGAAATAAATTCCTTGACCAAAGAAAAGGATAGCTTGACAAGCGTAATTTCTGCATATGGTTATGTGAATGGAAATCCTGTCTATGCTTTTTCACAGGATAAAACTATAAATAGTGGTGCTGTTGGAAGGGCTCACGCAGAAAAGATAGCAAAACTATATTCTCTTGCTGCAAAAACAGGTACACCAATTGTAGGAATACATGATTCAAATGGTGCTTTTGTGGACGGTACAGTACAATCACTTGCTGCATATGGTGAAATGTTATATAATTCATCAGTGATTTCTGGTGTAGTTCCACAGGTTTCAATAATTGTCGGAACTTGTGCTGGAAGTGCATCTATGCTTGCTTGTTCATCAGACTTTGTAATAATGACAAAAGATAGTGAGTTTTTCATGTCACCTCCGTTTGATGCTGAAAAGAATGGTGTTGGAACAGCTGATGCTGCTGCAAAGGCTGGAATAGCATCAATCGTTTGTGATGATGATAAATCCGCAATTTTAAAGGCGAGAGAGGTATTGAATCTTTTACCTATTAATAACCTTGTGGGAGCTCCACTCTTTGAATATGAGGAAAGTAATGCAATAATTTCAAATGATTTAATATCTATTGTTAACGCAGTTGCTGATGCTGGTTCAGTATTGGAGTTGTCTGCTGAATATGGAAAAACATCATATACAGCTCTTGCAACAATTGGTGGTTCAACTGTTGGTATTGCTGCTACAAATAAGGAATCTGGTAAGTTGACTGTAGACGATTGCTCAAAGCTTGCGCGTTTTGTAAGAACATGCGATGCGTTTGCAATCCCAGTGCTTACAATTATTGATACAGATGGATTTGACGCAAGTTCAGAGTCAGAGCTGGCAGGAAGTATCAAAAACATGACAATGCTTGCTAATTGTTATGCAGAAGCTACAACAGTTAAAATTTCTATTATAACAGGTAAGGCGATTGGACCAGCTTATATTGCACTTGCTGGAAAAAATGTTGGCGCTGACTTCACATATGCATGGGAGAGTGCCGTTATTTCACCTTTTTCATCTCTTACAGCAGTGGAGTTTTTATGGCATGATAAGTTAAAGGGAGCAAGTGATGTTAAAGCAAAGCGTGATGAGCTTGCTGAGGAATATGAAAAAACTCTAGCATCTGCACATACAGCAGCTGAATTGAATTGTATTGACGAAATTATTACTCCTGAGGGTACAAGAGCGACAATTATAAGTGCATTAGATATTCTATCAGGAAAGAGAGTTAGCAAGCTCCCTAAAAAACATAATAATATACCTTTATAAATATGAAGGTTTATTAATTAAGAATAAATAAGTATAGAATGTGAAAAATAAAGAATGGTGGTTTATGATATGAAAAGATTTAATGTTACAGTTAATGGAAAAACATATGATGTAGCTGTAGAAGAAGTTGATGGGTCAGCACCAATTACAGCAGCTCCTGTAGCTTCTGCTCCAGCAGTACAGCCTGCTCCAGCTCCAGCAGT
>JAAYPV010000002.1 GCA_012519635.1 Clostridiales bacterium | reverse complement strand
TTTTTTTCTTAAAATTTATAATGACAATAAAAAGGTTAGCGGCTATATTTAAGCTGCTAACCTTTAAATTTAAGATTTATTATCTAAAGAAAAACCAATTAAATCTTTGATAACTTCTCCAGCGATAATTAATCCAGCTACAGATGGGACAAAAGCATTACTGCCTGGAATTTGCCTTCGTGTAGTACATTTGCGTTCAGCTCCAGGAGGACAAATACAGTTACTACGGCAACTTACAGACATATCCTCTACTGGGGTCAACGGCTGTTCCTTTGAATAAACAACCTTTAGCTTTTTTACGCCGCGTTTGCGAAGCTCCTGACGCATAACCTTTGCAAGAGGGCAGACAGAGGTTGTATAAATATCAGCCACCTCAAAAGCTGTAGGATCAACCTTATTTCCAGCACCCATTGAACAAATAATTGGTACATTTGCTTCCTGTGCTTTCATTACAAGTTCAATTTTTCCGGTAACTGTATCAATTGCATCAATAACATAGTCATATAGCGAAAAGTCAAACTCTCCAGATGTTTCGGGCGTAAAAAATGTTTTAAAGGTATTGACAATTGCATTAGGATTTATTTCAAGAATACGTTCTTTTGCAACATCAACCTTGTCTCTGCCAACAGTTTTCCTTGTAGCATAAATTTGCCTATTAATATTGGTAAGGCAGACTTTATCGTCATCAATAATGTCAATTGTACTAACTCCACTTCTTACTAGAGCTTCAACAGCATATCCGCCAACTCCACCAATTCCGAAAACAGCTACTCTTGACTTAGATAGCTTTTCCATAGCCTTTTTACCGAATATCAGCTCTGTTCTTGAAAATTGATTAAGCATTTAAATTCTCCTATTAACTATGCAGTAACAATCTTGCTTTCAGCTTGTAACCCAAGCTTTTCCACTGCCTCTTCACGCATTTTATATTTAAGTATTTTTCCAGCAGCATTCATAGGGAAGCTGTCAACAAATTCAATATACTTTGGAACTTTATGCTTTGCAATATGGTCACGAATATAGGTTATCAATTCCTCAACAGTTATTGATTCATTTTCCTTTAAGATAACACATGCCATAATTTCTTCACCATACTGCTTATCAGGAACACCAATTACCTGAACATCCTTAACCTTTGGATGTGTATAAATAAAATCTTCAATTTCCTTAGGATAGATATTTTCGCCACCGCGTATAATCATATCTTTAATTCTGCCAGTAATTTTAAAATTACCATCAGGCAATCTGCGTGCAAGGTCACCTGTATGTAACCAACCATCCTTGTCGATAGCAGCAGCTGTTGCCTCAGGCATTTTATAATAACCCTTCATAATATTATAACCTCTTGCAACAAATTCACCATCAACATTATCAGGGAGCTCTTTATTGGTTTCTGGGTCAACAATTTTACACTCAACGCCGAACATTGCACTGCCAACAGTGCTAACTCTGACATCAAGAGGGTCATCAACCTTACTCATTGTGCAACCAGGAGAAGCCTCTGTTTGTCCATAGGTAATGCATATTTCTTTAGCATTCATCTTATTTACAACATCCTGCATTACTTTAATAGGGCAAGGGCTACCAGCCATGATACCGGTTCTCATATGTGAAAAATCAGTTTTACTAAAGTCCTCATGCTCAAGCATTGCAATAAACATAGTAGGCACACCATGACAAGCTGTAATTTTCTCTTTATTAATGCATTCAAGCGATTTTTTAGGAGAAAAAGCAGTTATCGGGCACATAGTTGTTCCATGTGTCATAGATGCTGTCATAGCAAGCACCATGCCGAAGCAGTGGAACATTGGAACATGTATTAATAACCTATCAGCTGTTGAAAAGTCCAGACAGTCACCAATTGCTTTACCATTATTAACAACATTATAATGTGTTAACATAACTCCCTTAGGGAATCCAGTTGTACCAGATGTATATTGCATATTGCATACATCATCCTTATGGATTGTTTTAGCTATCTTTTCAACTTCACTCAAAGGTATTTTTTTACCTGCTTCAAGTACTTCATCCCATGTATAGCAGCCATTTTGTATACTTTCACAGGTGATAATATTTTTTAATACAGGCAAACGCTTTGAATTTAGTTCACCAGGCTTACAGGTTTCAAGTTCAGGACAAATTTCCTTGATTATATCAACATAATTTGAATCCTTAAATCCATCAATCATTACAAGTGTATGAGTATCTGATTGCCTTAGTAAATACTCAGCCTCATGAATTTTATACGCAGTATTTACAGTAACAAGTACTGCACCAATTTTTGTTGTAGCCCAGAATGTAATAAACCATTGTGGAATATTAGTTGCCCATATTGCAACATGGTCGCCTTTTTTAACACCAATAGCAAGTAAAGCACGAGCAAAGTCATTAACATCGTCAAGAAATTCTTTATATGTTCTTGTGTAGTCAAGTTCTACATATTTAAATGCATATTGGTCAGGGAATTCTTTACAAACCCTATCGAGAACCTCAGGAAATGTGCAGTCAATAAGCATTTCTTTTTTCCAGATATATTTTCCTGTTTTTGTTTTGTTATATTGTAAACCAGAACTATTAGAATCTTCAACACAATTATCAGTTTTATATACGGACATATAGTTTGCAAAATGAGGGAAAACAATACCCGCATCACTTAAATGGTCAGCCCATCTCTTAACCCATTCAAGTGATATATAACCATTATAATTATTTTTTTGCAAGCAAGAAAGTATATCCTTAACAGGCAAATCGCCTTCACCCATTAGTCTATAATCAACTTGTCCATTAATAATTATGCTATCTTTAACATGCACATATTTTATGTAATCACCTAAATTATTTATAGTCTGCTCTGGAGTTTCATTTGCATAACGATAAGGGTGATGAATATCCCACAAAGCTGCAACATGGCTATTAGCTACATCATCTAACAATGCTTTCAAGCGTTTTGTATCTGAATAAACACCATTAGTTTCAACAAGTAAGGTTACATTATATTTTTCAGCAATAACAGCTAATTCTTTTAAAAGCTCTGAAAGATACTTATCATCAACCTCACCATCTGGTTGTGGCTCCAAATCGGCAAGAACACGAATATATGGTGTATCAAGCTTTTGAGCAAGTATAGCATATTGTGTTATTTCAAATATAACATTTTCATATTCGTTTTTGAATTTCAGACAGCACCCTGAAGAAAGACAAGGAATTTCAATACCTAATTCTTTTAGTTTTTGCTTTGTTTTAGGAAGCTGTTCCTCAGTAAAAGGACGAGCTGTAACTGCAAAAATATCGTCACCTAAGCCACGGATTTCTATTCCATCAAATTTTAAATCCTTTGCCATAGAATAAATATCTGCCCATGAAAAATCAGGACAACCTAGTGTAGAAAAGCTTAATTTCATCGTAATTAACCCCTTTACCACTTTATAGTATTAAAAAATTATAAAATTAATTATACCATAAGAAAGAAATATATGCAATAATTAATTTGTAAAATTTATATAAAATCGACAAAAAGTAAAGTATTATGAATTTGTTATTTTGATTTAAAATTTTCCTGCATAGTAGAATACAAATCGCTTTTTTTATGCCCTGTTTCTTTTGCAACTATTTTACATGCATTAGTTGGCTTTTCGCCTTGCTCTATCAAGGTTAGAACCTGTTTTACAGCATCTTCAATAGTAATTTCTTTATTCTCTTTCTGTTTTGCACCCTCAATAACAAGAACATATTCACCCCTAGGTGTTTTATTTTCATAATAGGAAATTGCACCTGATATAGTAGTTCGGATAACCTCTTCATAAACTTTAGTTAATTCTCTGCAAATAGAAATTTTCCTATCACCCAAATATTCAAGCATATCTTTTAAAGTAGCAATAAGTTTATGTGGAGCCTCATAGAAAATAAGTGTATGAGTGTAATTTGCTATGTTTTTAAGGTGTTCAAAACGTTGCTTTTTAGTAACAGATAAAAAGCCTTCAAAGGCAAATCTTGAAGTATTAAGTCCTGAAATTGCAAGAGCAGATACAACAGCACTAGCACCTGGAACAACTTTTACAGTAATATTATTTTCATAGCATAGTTTGACAAGCAATTCTCCGGGATCAGAAATACAGGGCATTCCCGCATCTGTAACAATAGCACAGCTTTCACCATTTAGTATTCGTTCAATTATTCCATCAGCACATTCCTTTGCACTATGCTCATGATAACTAATTATTTTTTTTTTAATTTCATATTTATTCAGCAGCTTTATTGTAACCCTTGTATCCTCAGCGGCAATAAAATCCACTTCTTTCAGCGTATCCAGTGCACGAAGTGTAATATCACTTATATTTCCAATAGGTGTAGCTACTACATATAAACATCCAGCCATTATTTCCTCATTCCATAAATCATATTTAATTCTTCTGAATAACCATCTTCACCATGTGTATAAAATTGTGGCTCAACTTTCATAAATGGTTTTGAACCTTTTCTGCCTTCAATTAAAAAGAGCCAGGCAGGTGTGTCAGGATTTTTACACACAAATCTAAGCCTTTTGGGCTCAATATTGTTTTGCTTCATTGCAATTATAACATCTCCAAGTCTTTCAGGACGGTTACAAATGCACAGTCTACCACCGAATTTCAAAAGTCTGCTTGCCGTCTTACATACATCATTTATATTGCAAAGAATTTCGTGTCTAGCTATACGCTGTGCAGTCATTTCACTTTCAATACCAGCGTTAGACGCTTTATAAGGGGGATTGCAGGTGACAAGACTAAACTGTCCAAGCGGTGCATTATCCCATAAAACCTTTAAATCAGAACAAATTGGTTCAATAAAGTCAATTCTATTTTTTTTAATGCTTGATTTTAACTGTTCAATTGCCTGTTGCTGTATATCAACAGCATATATTTTTTTAGGAGGAAGATGTCTTGCCATTAGCAGAGGTATTATGCCACATCCTGTACCTAAATCACAAACTATATCATTTTGTTTATATTGTGAAAAGTATGTAAGGAGAAATGCATCAGTACCGAATCTATGCTCGTCACTGACACATATCTCAATTTTATCCGAAAGCTTTTCAAAATTATAATTTCCCACGAATACCTCCGTAATTATCCTACAATAATTTTACCCTCAGGTATTATTTCATTTTTCTTTTGATTAGCAAATCCAGCCGTAATGGAATATGCGAGTGAAACAGGTCCAACACGTCCCAAGAACATTGTTAACATAAGTACAATTTTTGAAAGTGGACTGGCAAGCTTTGAAATACCAGCACTAATACCAACAGTAGCCATCGCTGAAGAAGTTTCAAAGATTATATCGACTGTTTTGAAGCCATGCTTATCGATTCCAATTATACAAGTTGTAATTACTACAGCAAGACCAGCAAGAACAGTAATTGCCAACGCTTTATAAACAACTTCTTTATCAACACGTCTTTTCAATATAATGGTATCATGTCGGTTTCTTATTACATTGTATACAGTTGCCATTAAAACTACAAAGGTTGTAATTTTTATTCCACCACCTGTTGAACCAGGAGCTGCACCTATAAACATTAAAGCAGATGCCAATAGTTTAGTACCATCATACATTTTAGTAGTATTAAATGTATTAAACCCAGCGGTTCTGAAGGTTACTGATTGAAAAATGGCTCTGGAGATTTTTTGAGAAATGCTTAGCTTTCCAATGGTTTCTTGGTTATTCCATTCCATTATTCCCACACCTAAAGCACCCACAACGATAAGTATAACTGTTGCTAAAAGTACTATTTTAGTATGTAGGTATAATTTTTTAGTTTTTTTATAGGCAAATAAATCATTCCAGACGATAAAGCCCAGCCCACCGCATATTATTAAAAGCATTATTGTAATCATTACAACAGGATTATCAGCATAATTAGTAAGACTGATGTATTCATTTTCAAAGCCTAAAATATCAAATCCAGCATTACAAAAGGCTGATACTGATAAAAATAATGAGATATAGATTCCGTATGTACCGTATTGTGGAACAAAAACTGTCATAAGCGAAAGCATACCCAATAATTCGCAGCTCATAGATATTTTAAATACAGTTTTTACAAGTTCTTTTATGGTTGAAAAGTCATCTGAACCTATGGATTCACTTGCAAGCTGCATGGACTTAAGCCCAAGCTTTCTTCCAAGTGCAAAGTTAAAGAACATAGCAAAGGATACAATACCTAAACCACCAAGCTGTATCATTAAAAGAATAATACATTGCCCAAACATGCTCCAGTATGCACCGGTATCATGAATTACTAATCCTGTAACACATGTTGCAGAGGTAGCGGTAAAAAGAGAATCCAACACGGGAGTGAACTCTCTGTTCTTTGAACTGATTGGCAAAGTTAAAAGTAAGGTTCCAAATAGAATGATTAGTAAAAAACTTATTACAATAATTCTTGTAGGCTTCATATGAGTATGCTTTTTCTGTACAGGCATTTTATAATACCTCCTAAAACTTACAAACATAATGTGTATTGGTATTGCATTTAAATATTTTTCCAAGTCAAACTTGCAAACTAGTATAACATATACATTATTGAAAAGCAAGTTTTATAAGCAGAAATTATCATATAAAAACATAAAAAAACAAGCATATTTCACTAAATTAATCTAAGTTTTTGTAAAAAATAGTTGTATAAAAAAATAAAAAAAATTTTTGTCCATGTTGCACAAAATATAGTAATATTGTTAGTAATAAATTTGACTAGATTTTTAATATAGTTTGTGATATAATTATCAAGTAATATAGTTTGTGAAATAATAATCAAAATTTTTAATAGAATTATTTCACTACTTAATCATTTCAAGGAGGATTAATAATGGGTTCAAAGACTGCAAATACCATACCTTTTAATGGAACAGCTGAACAGGAAGCAGAACTTTTGAAAGTAATTAACGAAGGGAAAAATGAAAAAGGTTCATTAATGGGTATACTTCACAAAGCACAGGATATCTATGGATATCTTCCGATTGAAGTTCAAAAAATTATTTCAAATGAAATGGATATTCCGCTTGAGGAGATTTATGGCATAGTAACATTCTACTCACAATTTTCACTTACCCCAAAGGGCAAATACAATATCTCTGTTTGTCTCGGTACAGCATGCTATGTTAAAGGCGCAGGCAATATATATGATAAATTAAAAGAAAAGCTTAATCTTGAGGATGGAGGCTGCACACCAGATGGAAAGTTTTCAATAGAGGCTTGCCGTTGTATCGGTGCTTGTGGTCTTGCTCCAGTTATCACTATAAACGAAGATGTTTATGGGCGTGTAGTTCCTGAAGAGCTTGATGGAATACTAAAAAAATATAATGATGCAGAATGATGACGGAAATTTCACTTAACATACTTGATGTAGCTCAGAATTCAATAAGTGCAGGTGCTAAATTAATTGAAATTTCTGTAATAGCAGATATAAAAAAGGACATATTGACTGTAGAAATTAAGGATAATGGCTGCGGAATGGATGATGAAAAGCTTAAAAATGTGGTTGATCCTTTCTTTACAACTCGCACAACACGAAAAATAGGGCTTGGAATACCCTTTTTTAAACTTGCTGCTGAAAATACGGGAGGCTCATTTAATATTACATCCCAATTGGGTTTAGGAACAACTGTAACTGCTGTTTTTGGATTGTCGCATATTGACCGCATGCCTTTGGGTGATATCAACTTTACAATACACTCATTAATTACATTAAATCCTAGTATTGATTTTTTTTATCTGTATAAAATTGATGAAAGATGCTTTACTCTTGATACAAGAGAATTTCGTGAAATTTTAGGTGACATTCCTTTTAATTCACCTGAGGTATCTGCATATATTAATGATTATTTAAACGAAAATAAACAAGTGGTTGATAGTGGAACAGTAATATAAATTATGCTATTAACCTGTGATTAGAATTATTAGGAGGTAAAATATGAAATCACTTGACGAATTAAAAGCAATTCGTGAAAAAATGCAAAGTCAGATCGATCTTCGTTCTGAGAATGAACATGCATCAACAAGAATTGTAGTTGGTATGGCAACCTGTGGTATTGCAGCTGGTGCAAGAACAGTATTGAAGGCATTGTCAGATTCTATACATGAAAAAAAAATAGAAAATGTTATTGTTACTCAGACAGGCTGTATTGGCTTATGCCAGTATGAACCAATTGTTGAGGTAATCGAAGCTGGTAAAGATAAGGTTACTTATATAAATATGGATGAAAAGAAAGCTCAGGAGATTATTGAACAGCATATTATCAGAGGTCAAATTGTTAATGAATATACAATTAACTCAAAAATGAGCGAATAAGCTTTTGATATTACTTAATATATAGTTAAAAAATAATATTTGGTGAAAGGAATAAAAATATGTATCGTTCACATGTTTTAGTATGCGGTGGTACAGGTTGTACTTCATCTGGAAGTGTACAAATTCTGAAAGCATTGCAAGATGAAATTGATAAGAACGGACTAAGTTCTGAAGTACAGGTAGTTAAAACAGGTTGTTTTGGATTATGTGCTTTAGGTCCGATTATGATTGTTTACCCTGAGGGAAGTTTCTACTCAATGGTTAAGGTTGAAGATATTCCTGAAATTGTTTCAGAGCATCTTCTTAAAGGAAGAATTGTTAAGAGATTGCTATATACTGAAACAGTAACTGAAGAAGGAATCAAATCCTTAAATGATACTAGTTTCTACAAAAAACAACACCGTATTGCACTAAAAAACTGTGGTGTTATCAATCCAGAATGTATTGATGAATACATAGGAAGTTGCGGTTATGAGGCACTTGGTAAGGTTTTGACAGAATATACACCTGATGATGTAATTAAAGTAATTACTGATAGTGGATTAAGAGGCAGAGGCGGCGGCGGTTTCCCAACAGGTATAAAGTGGAAGCTAGCTAAACAAAATGAAGCTGACAAAAAGTATGTGTGCTGTAATGCTGACGAGGGTGACCCCGGAGCATTTATGGACCGTTCTATTTTGGAAGGTGATCCACATGTTATCCTAGAAGCGATGGCTATTGCAGGTTATGCTATAGGAGCTGATATGGGATACATTTATATTCGTGCTGAGTATCCAATTGCCGTTAAGCGTCTTGAAATTGCAATAAAACAAGCTCGTGAATATGGATTGCTTGGTAAGAATATATTTGGAACAGATTTCTCATTTGATGTAGATATAAGACTTGGTGCTGGTGCTTTTGTATGCGGTGAAGAGACTGCATTGTTGAGCTCTATTGAGGGAAGAAGAGGGGAGCCTCGTCCTCGTCCACCTTTCCCAGCTCAAAAAGGTTTGTTTGGAAAACCAACACTGCTTAATAATGTTGAAACATATGCAAATATTCCACAAATAATTCTAAATGGAGCTGACTGGTTTAAGTCAATAGGAACAGAAAAATCTCCTGGTACAAAGGTTTTTGCATTGGGTGGAAACATTAACAATACCGGACTTGTTGAGATTCCAATGGGTACTTCAATGCGTACTGTTATTGAAGAAATTGGTGGCGGAATTCCAAATGGTAAGAAGTTTAAAGCAGCACAAACAGGTGGCCCATCAGGCGGTTGTATCCCAGCTGAACATTTTGATGTTCCAATTGACTATGATAACCTTATAAGTCTTGGTTCAATGATGGGTTCAGGTGGACTTATCGTTATGGATGAGGACAACTGTATGGTTGACATAGCTAAGTTCTTCTTAGAGTTTACAGTTGATGAGTCTTGTGGTAAGTGTACACCTTGTCGAATTGGTACAAAACGTTTATATGAAATGCTTGAAAAGATTACCGAAGGCCAGGGGACAGTTGAGGATTTGAACAAAATAGAAGAATTATGTTATTATATAAAAGAGAACTCATTATGTGGTTTAGGACAAACAGCACCAAACCCTGTTTTGTCAACACTTAAATATTTTAGGGATGAGTATGTAGCGCATGTAACAGAAAAGAAATGTCCTGCTGGTGTTTGTAAATCACTTTTGAGCTATGTAATTATTGCCGATGCTTGCAAGGGCTGTACAGCATGTGCAAGAGTATGTCCTGTAGGAGCTATTACAGGTAAGGTAAAAGAAGTACATACTATTGATCAGAGCAAATGTATAAAATGTGGTGCTTGTATGGAAAAATGCCGTTTCGCAGCAATAATTAAAGAATAGTGGAGGATGTAGATATGAGCAATATTAATATAAAAATTAACGGTATCGATGTTTCTGCACCTGAGGGTTCAACAATTCTTGAAGCTGCTCGTATTTCAAATATTGACATTCCAACTTTATGTTATTTAAAAGATATCAATGAAATTGGTGCTTGTCGTATTTGTGTTGTAGAAGTGAAGGGCGCAAGGAGTTTGGTTGCTTCATGCGTTCATCCAATAAGCGAGGGTATGGAAATTTTCACAAATACCCCAAAGGTATTAAAATCAAGAAAGATGACATTGGAATTAATTCTTTCAACACATGACAGAAGATGTTTATCTTGTGTAAGAAGCGGAAACTGTGAACTTCAAAAGCTTGCAAAAGATTTAAAGGTTGAAGATGAGGGCCGCTTTGATGGTGCAAACAATGAGTATGAGATAGATTATAGCGCTGCACATATGTATAGGGATAATAATAAATGTATCCTTTGCAGACGCTGCACTGCTGCTTGTTCAAAGGTACAGGCAATAGGTGTTATAGGTGCAAATAATCGTGGATTTACAACTGAAATATGCAGTGCGTTTGAAATGGGGCTTGGTGAAACAAGCTGTGTATCATGCGGACAATGTATAGCAGTATGTCCAACAGGTGCACTATATGAAAAAGATAATACAACTGAGATTTTTGAGGTACTTGCTGACCCATCAAAGCATGTTATTGTTCAGACTGCACCAGCAGTGAGAGCAGCTTTGGGTGAGTGTTTTGGAATGCCGATAGGCACAAATGTTGAAGGCAAAATGATAGCAGCATTAAGAAAACTTGGATTTGCTAAGGTTTTTGATACAAACTTTGCTGCTGACTTGACTATTATGGAAGAAGCAAATGAATTTTTGGATAGATTTAAAAATGGTGGCAAACTTCCATTGATTACATCATGTTCACCTGGATGGGTAAAATATTGCGAACATTATTATCCAGATATGATTGAAAATCTATCATCATGTAAGTCACCACAGCAGATGTTTGGTGCAATAGCTAAGACATATTATGCTGAGAAAATGGGACTTGACCCTAAGGATATAGTAATGGTAAGTGTTATGCCGTGTACAGCTAAGAAGTTTGAAATTGGTCGTGATGATGAGGATGCAGCAGGTGTTCCAGATGTTGATTATGCTATCACAACTAAGGAGCTTGCATCAATGATTGAGCGTGCGGGTATTAAATTTACATCACTTCCTGATGAAGAATTTGATATGCCACTTGGAATGTCATCCGGTGCTGGTGTAATTTTTGGTGCAACAGGCGGTGTTATGGAGGCAGCTTTAAGAACAGCTGTTGAAAAGCTGACTGGTGAAGAATTACCTAGCCTTGATTTCATGGAGGTCAGAGGTGTTAAGGGCATAAAGGAAGCTACTTATAATGTTGCTGGAACTGATATAAAGGTTGCAGTAGTAAGTGGATTAGCTAATGCTCGTGAACTATTAAATAAGGTTAAATCTGGTGAGGCTGATTATCATTTTATTGAGGTAATGGGGTGCCCTGGTGGATGCGTAAATGGTGGTGGACAGCCACAACAGCCTGCAAATATAAGAAACTTCTCAGATTTGAGAGCGTTAAGAGCAAAAGCATTATATGATATTGATGTGACAAGATCTGTTAGAAAATCACATGAAAACACAGCTATTAAAGAATTATATGCAGAGTTTTTGGGCGAACCTGGTAGCCATAAGGCACATGAACTTCTTCATACAACATATGTTAAGAGAAGTATAAATTAACTTAATTAAAATAGTTATCTACAATTAATAAAATGTTCGGCATAGTCGTTGATTTACGACTATGCCGTTTTTAGTCTACTTTGATAATCAGTTAATTGCTAAACTTTTTAAATCATATTTCAATTTTACTTATGAACTGCTATAAGGAATTTAATTTTCTTTCCCATCTCTGTAAACATTTTTTCATGCTCTGTTTCAATGTTTTCTGTAAAATCACTTGAATGTAAATCATAGGTTTTATATTTAATTTCAAATCCTGACTGTTCAAAATAATTTAATGATTCATTAAATAGATTATCATCATCAGTTTTAAACCATATTTCACCCATAGGTTTAAGAAATACTTTGTATTTTTCAAGAAGTAGATAATGCGTTAACCTATGCTTTTTATGCTTTTGTTTAGGCCAAGGATTACAGAAATTTATATAAATTCTCTCAATCAAATCATTGCTATCAAAACATGTATCAATTTGTTCAATATTTTTTATAAATATTCTTATATTATCAGCTGGTAATTCATTTTCCGATAATTGCTGTTCTATTTTCCGTTTTGCCAACGCCAGCATTTCATTTTTTATATCAATTGCTATAAAATTAATATTAGGATATTTAATTATAGCAGAAGATATAAAACCTCCCTTACCACACCCAAGCTCAATATGTATTGGTTGTTTCTTAGGAAATTCATCTGACCAAAGTCCTTTAATTATTTCAGGTTGTTTTATACAAAAAGGACAAGTATCTAATTCTGGTTTAGCCCATGGTTTATGCCTAATTCTCATATTAAACTCCTTTAATTTTGGTAAATTATAATAATATAAATTTATAATAATACTCTATTGACATAAAATCATTAATTGTTATAATATTAGTATATGTAAACTCCATTATTATAGTATATTAGGGGGAAATTTATGCAGCACATTCATTTGTTCAATATGACATTGTTTGAAATAGGATTTTATTTTTTATACTGGTCAGCATTTGGCTGGATTGTAGAAGTAATTGTAAGAACGCTTGAAACAGGGGAATTTGAGGACAGGGGTTTTCTCAATGCTCCAATATGTCCTATTTATGGTTTTGGAGTAGTTATTGTTTATTTAACACTTTCAAGATTGAAAAGTATTATAGCTCTTTATGTACTATCAGTTGTTATATGTTCAGCAATTGAATTATTTGTTGGCTTGCTTTTGGAAAAGATGTTTCACGCCAAGTGGTGGGATTATTCAAATGAAAAGTTTAATTATAAAGGTTATATATGTTTAAAAATATCTCTTTTATGGGGTGTAGCATGTCTATTAGTTGTAAAAACTGTTCAACCTGCAATTATAAAATTAGTTGGTTATATTCCTTATACAGCTGGTAATGTAATACTCATAATTGCAGCAATTGTAATAATTATTGATACAATCTGTAGTGTATGTGAGGTTTTGAATTTTAATAATAAATTAAAGCAAATTGAAAAGATTTCTGAAATACTTAATAATAGTTCACTAAAAATTGGTGGCAACATTTCTGGAGAGGTTCAGGAAATAATACAGAAATATGAAAAGATATTAGAACAAGCTAAAAAAACTCGTTTTATTAAAGCGTTTCCAGGTTTAAAATCTATTAAATATAATAATGCTTTAAAATTAATAAAGGAAAAGCTAAACAAAAAGTAAGAGGCAATCATATAAAATTAAATGGGGGTGATTGCTGAATGATTGCGGTAAGAACTGTAGTGACCAATATATTAAATAATACGGACTTAAAATATAATAAAAGTTTGCACTTATTTTATGGGAAATACAAGGGTTATAATATATTTATAAAGCTCGATATAAATAAAGATTTATGTTATGTATTTTTTACTGTAAAACATTCACGCAATGTTAAAAAGTATATATATTCTGAAGAAGATTTAGATTATATCGATAATGATATTAACAACAGCAGTTACAGTGAAAAGCCTTATATGGTTGATGATATTCATGAAAAGGATATACAGAATGGAATCATACTTCTTAAAGCAACTAGCCCGATGCTACAAAGTATCACATATAAGGATAATGAAATTATTTGTGTAATAGAAGCTACTGATGATAGCTTTGTGCTATCATTATACACGATTTTAAACGATATAGTTCAGTTTTGTAATGATAATAATTTAGTTCCTTGCTGTATAAATTGTGGTAAACCAAAGAAAACAGTTCAATATTCAATAAATGAATACTTTGTAAATGTTTGCAATTATTGTTATAATTCAGTTTATTTCGATTTTGCAAACAAACCTAAGCCTGAATATACAGCAAGTGAAAGTTTTATTTCTGGTAGCTTAGGTGTTTTAATTGGTGTCTTATTTTTTTCACTTTTTTTATTTTCCCTTAATATTATAACTGGAAACTCGTATATAATGGGATTTACAAGTCTTATTTTAATTATTCCTGTTATAATATGCATAAAGCTTTATAAAATATTCAGTGGTGGTTTTTTCACTAAAAAATCAATTATAATTACTGGAGTTTTATGCTTGATAGCTATTTTTCCAATATTAATCTTGAGTGAAGCTTATATAATTTCCAAAGATATAAAAGAAAATTTCGATAAATATGTAAGTGAATATCAATTGAGATTAGAAAAAGATATTGAAGAATCTTATGAAGATATAATTAAAAAATATGAATCCACTGAAAATTATTTAAAGAAAAATATAGAAGACTACAAAGAATATCTCATATCGTACAAGGAGATATCACAAGCATTTAAATCAGTACTAAATGACTTAGAACACAATCGCAAATTTCGATATTTATTTATTAAAAAAATAAGATGGTGTATAGCATGGTTGTGCTTAACAATAATCTGCATATCCTTTTATAAATATAATTATGATAAAAAAGTGGATTCAATATTGCTTTGCTAGTTTGTTTAAATTTATTACTCCCCATATAAACACTTGTATTTAAACTTGTATTTAATAGGGGAGTATTAATATTTTTAAGATTTTACAACCTTGTGAAATACTTTTTTACCTTTCCTGATTATAACAAAGTCGTTTATAGTGATAAGTTGATTTGGGTCTAATATTTTTTCATCATTTACAGATACCCCACCTTGAGTTATAAGTCTTCTGCCTTCACTTTTTGATGGTGCTAATCCGGATTTAACCAGCAAGTCAAGAATGCCAATCAAACCTTCCTGTAATTCATCGCTGCTTATTGTTGTAGTTGGCATGTTATCACTGCACTTATTTCCGCTAAATATTGATTTTGCAGCTTCATGTGATTTCTGTGCTTCTTCCTCTGAATGCACCATCTTTGTAAGCTCAAAAGCAAGTATTTCTTTTGCCTTATTTAATTCAGAGCCAGACATTGTTTGTTCCATTTCTTCTATTTGTTCAATTGGAAGGAATGTAAGAAGCTTTAAGCAGGTAATAACATCATCATCACTAACATTTCTCCAATATTGATAAAAATCATATGGTGAACATTTTTCAGCATCGAGCCATAATGCACCCTTTTCAGTTTTACCCATTTTTTTACCTTCTTTTGTTGTAAGAAGAGTAAATGTCATACCATATGCCTCGCCTTGTTCAACGCGTCTTATTAAATCTACACCACCTAAGATATTACTCCACTGGTCGTCACCGCCAAGCTCTAGCTTAACATCTTTATTCTGGTATAAATATAAAAAGTCATAGCTCTGCATAAGCATATAATTGAATTCAAGGAAGGATAGACCTCTTTCAAGCCTTGATTTAAAGCATTCTGCCGTCAACATTTTATTTACAGAAAAATGTCTACCTACGGTTCTTAAAAAGTCAATATAATTCATTTGCATCAGCCAATCGCCGTTCTTTACAATTTCCGCTTTACCGTCTGAAAAGTCAATAAATTTTGACATTTGCTCCTTAAAGCGTTCAGCATTATTATTGATTTCCTCAACTGAAAGCATTTTTCTCATATCTGTCTTGCCAGTAGGATCACCAATCATAGTTGTTCCTGTTCCAAGCAGAACGATGGGGTAATGCCCAGCATTTTGCATATGCTTCATAACCACCAATTGTAGGAAGTGACCTACATGCAAGCTATCAGCAGTAGCATCAAATCCGACATAAAAGCTTACCTTTTCTTTATTAAGTAAATCTTCAATTTCTTTTTCATGAGTCATTTGTGCTATTAAACCACGCCTTTTTAATTCTTCAAATAGTGTCATATTAATCCTCCTTATAAAATATCAAATAAAAAAACCTCTGACAAGAAAATCTTATCAGAGGACGAATCTCATAATCCGTGGTACCACCTCAATTTATTAGTAATAAAAATATTACTAACCTCAAAACACTATAACGCGTGTTACTCCGTATGCTTCTACTTTACATATAAAATGTGTTCAAAGCATAAGCTCCGAGATGTATTCACAATATGGTGATACCTTTTCGCAGCAACCAAAGGCTCTCTGAAATCACTATCTATTGTTACTTCTTCTCTTCATTGCTTTTTCATATTTTAATTATATTATCACATAAACTTACCAATGTCAAGTAAATAATTATTTTGTGTGTAATTGAATTTAAAATTAGAATTAGGAGATACCGAAAAATGAGTTTGACAAAGATTGTTTTATATGATGATAAAAAAATAATATTAAAAAATATGTTGATGATAGATTATATAAACCCCAAATGCGAGTAATTGCTACAATAATCGCTGAAATAATTGGCATTATTATATTGATGTCTTTTATTTGAATAACTTCTGGAAGAAGTATATTAAAAAAGATAAATACAATTATGCTACTGGTGATGAATATGAAATTCCAATTGAAATAGTATTGACAGAAGTTATCTGTTTAGTATTCTCCAGTTTAAATTTATTTATGTATTCAAAGGAATTTATAGAAAGAAGGAATGTCATTATTACGCTGGAAAGTGATTCGTACATAACATCAGTGGAAAAGATTGTTTCAAAGGGTGAAAACAACAAAACCTATCCGTATTATGTTTACACAAATATTGCTGGTATGTGTGAATGCCTTATATATTTGAAATATCGTAATTTTTCAATAGGGGAAAGTGTTTTATGCATATATATTTGTAATAGTCGTTTTGCTATGAATATTTAGTGCTTTATAATATCTCAGTAGTGCATGGCATTGAGAAATCATATAATTTACTTAACAAATCTGAACATTTACTCGCAGAATTTTCATCAGGAAATATTCCAAAAACAGCAGAACCGCTTCCAGACATAATAGAACAAAGAGCATTATTGTCAAGCATTATTTTTTTTATATTAAAAACATCATCTAATTCTGTAACATATTCAAAAATATTAAAGCAATGGTTTGAGATTTTTATCATATCATTGCTTTTTATTGCTTGGAGAATTAGTTCTGAACTTTTATGTTGCAGATTATATTGCGTATCAATTTTTTTATATGCCTCAACAGTTGATATTCCATTTTTACCTTTAGCGACAACGAGGTGTAGCTTTGAAATTGGTGATAGGGGAGTAAGAATTTCTCCTATTCCATTTGCAAATGCGATACCGCCATTAATAAAGAAAGGAACATCTGCACCTAATTCAACTGCTATGTTGTTTAGTTCTTCATAAGATAATTTAGCATCTAAAAGATAATTCAATCCTTTTAAAACAGCAGCAGCATCAGAACTGCCACCGCCCAGACCTGCCTGATTAGGGATATTTTTTTCGATATAGATATCAACACCAATTTTATCAGTTTTTATATAATTTAAAAAAAATTTAGCAGCTTTATATGCAATATTTTTTTCGTTACTTGGAACATTAATATCATTTGTTGATATAGTAATATCATTACTATCATTAAGCTTAAGTACAACAATATCATATATGGAAATAGTTTGAAAAACACTTTCTATAAAATGATATCCATCATTTCTGACTCCTGTAATATCTAAAAAGAGATTGATTTTAGCTGGTGCTTTTAAGGTAATGTAGTTATCCATAAAATCAATCCTTTTTCAGACTATTTATAAATTTTTCAATTCTTTTAAGAGCTTCAATCAAGTGCTTTAATGAGTATGCATAGGATACACGAATAAATCCTTCTCCACTTTCACCAAAGGCATTTCCTGGTACAACTGCGACCTTTTGTTCAAAAAGCAAGCGTTCACAAAATTCTTCACTTGATAGTCCAGTGCTTTTTATAGATGGAAAAACATAGAAGGCTCCTTCAGGATTAAAGCATTCTAATCCCATATTATTAAATGAATCAACAAGAAGTCTGCGGCGTTTATCGTATTCATTGACCATTTTTTCGACTTCATTTTCGCAGTTTTTCAAAGCCTCGATTGCGGCATATTGGCTAACTGTTGGTGAACACATTATTGCATACTGATGTATTTTTAGAATTTGTGTAACAATTGGCTCAGGTGCAGCAAGATATCCCAATCTCCAGCCAGTCATAGCAAATGCTTTAGAAAATCCGTTAACTATAATGGTACGCTCTTGCATTTCATTAATTTCAGCAATAGAGCAATGTTTTCTTCCATATGTTAATTCTGAATATATCTCATCAGAAAGCACAAAAATATTATTTTCTTTTATTATATCAACAATTTCCAATAAATCCTCACGGGTCATTATAGCTCCAGTGGGGTTGCTAGGAAACGGTAAAACTAAAACCTTCGATTTATCAGTTATTTTTTCTTTTAATATTTGAGGGGTTAATTTAAAATTATCCTCTACCTTTGTATTAATGCTTACAGGAATACCACCACAAAGTGTAACTATTGGTGCATAGCAAACAAAGCAAGGCTCAACAATAAGAACCTCATCACCAGGATTTATTAAAGTTCTAAGTGAAATATCAATAGCTTCTGAACCACCAACTGTGACAATAATTTCGTTATGTGGATTATATTCAAGATTATTTTTTCTTTTTATATATTCTGCAATTTCCTCACGAAGCTGTAAAAGTCCAGAGTTAGATGTATAAACAGTCTTTCCCTTTTCCAATGTAGAAATAGCAACACTTCTAATAGCCCATGGGGTAGGGAAGTCAGGCTCACCCACACCCAAACTTATTACACCATCAATAGTTTGGGCGATGTCAAAAAACTTCCTGATTCCTGATGGCTTTAGAGTTTTTATTTTTTCAGAAAGCACATTATCATAATTTATCACGGAGAAATAAAGCTCCTTTCGTCAACCACTTCTTTTTCAATAAAGATACCTTTTTCTTTATATCTTTTCAAAACGAAGTGGGTTGCAGTAGATAAAACTCCATCAATTGTTGAGAGTCTTTCCGCAACAAAGAGTGCAATATTTTTAAGGCTTTCACCGCTAACAGTAACAGCTAAATCGTAATCTCCAGAAATAAGCGCAACGCTTTCCACTTCATCATACATCATAACGGTTCTTGCTAAATCATCAAACCCATAATCACGCTTTGGAGTAACCTTTAATTCTATGAAAGCAGTAACTGTATCCTTACTTACTACTTCATCATTTAAAATCACACTATATCCCTTAATGATTCCTTTTTTTTCGTATTCTTCAATTTTTTTAGCAATACTTTCAGGAGTGTCACCTAGCATTACCGCAAGCTGTTCATTTGATAATCTGGCATTTTGTTTAAGTAGGCTTAATAATTCTTCCATAATACCTCCCATTATATTTTAATAAAATAAGGCTTTCGTTTTTTAAAGTAACATACATATTTAAATCCAGCAAGCTTTGCTAACTCGATTCCTTCGGGAATACCTTTTGTTAAGTCATGAATTGAATGGGAATCAGATCCGACTGTTAAAATTTCTCCACCTAAATCTTTATATAGTTTGATATAGTTGAAATCAGGAAAAGTTTTACCATAAGTTTGACGCAATCCAGATGAATTAATCTCTATTCCTTTGCCACTGTTTATAAGTGCTTTAAAGCATTCAACAATAATTTCGTCATATGACTTCATATCTACAGTAATACCATAATTTCCGATATATCTAAGCGTATAGGTAAGATGCCCTAAAACATCAAACTTTCCCCACCTACAAAGCTTTAAAACTTCAAAATAATTTTCTGAAAGAAGAGAGGGGATATCAACCTCGTTATAGTTAATAAATGCAAAGTCATCATGGTTAGGTAGCTGATGCATTGAACCAATAACAAAATCTAGGCGTTCATCAGAAATTATTTTTTCAGCTAGTTCAAAGTCATGTGTTGCCTGACCAAGCTCTATGCCTGAAATAAGATTTAGCCTATTATGATATTTCTGCTGGGCTTTTGTGTTATCCTGCATAGATTTTTCAAAGCTCAAATCAAAATTATAAGTATCATAACCATTTGGAGTAGCATTGTAGTATTCAATGCTATAAAAACGATTAACCTCACAATGCTCAGTTATAGCTAAAACATCAAGCCCTAAAGCAATTGCCTGCTCACATAACTCAGAAACAGTATTTTCAGCATCTGGTGAATTACATGTATGTGTATGACAATCTATCATAAAAATCTCCTTTTTGTGTATAAACATATTATATCACAAAATAAAATATAAAGTAAATAGTTATCTTAATAAATTCCATATGTTTTACTTACATTTTGTACTATAATAATTCCATTTCCAGGCTCTTCTATCTTTAATTCAGAATTTATCGAGTCAATAATTTTTTGAGTCGACTCAGCTTCGGATAGTATTAAAACAATTTCTTTTTCAGGTTCAATATCCATAGCGAATACCCTTGAAGTTTCATGAGTTCCAGCACCTCTTGCATTAATAATTGTTCCGCCTTTAGCACCTGCCTTATTAGCGGCGTCAATAACTAATTCAGCATTACCTTTATAAACAATTACAAAAATAGAATTATACATTATTTCACCCTCTTCTAAAATTTCGTTATTTTTTTTACTTTGTCCGTTAATCCCCACAAAACATGAAACAGGAATACTGAAGGTTATACCGTGATTTGGTTTTGCAAAATTAAACTCATTATTTAAATCTTCCATTATCGTATAAGCAAGACTTTTTTCTGCGAACATTAAAACAATTTCCTTTCTAATTTCGCGTAAATCCAATAACTCAAGAATACGATTTTTCACAGTCCCTTTTCCAAGAAAAATTGTTCCTCCAGTAATACCATGCTTCCTGGAATACTTGAGTATTTTGCTTCCATATCCATTATTAACAATAACATAAACTAATTCATATTCTTTGGGTTCAGTATTAAGATACATTTTTCACTACCCCTTCTTTTCTAGATTTAAATTTAAAAATCAACCCTAAAACTTGTATAGCAAGAACAGGTGTTAGTGCAACCATTGCGATTATACCAAATCCATCAATTAAGACATCAGCTCCTTCAGTTGCTGATGCGACACCTTGAGCAAATGCGAGTATAAAGGTTGCTGTCATAGGACCAGAAGCTACTGCACCAGAGTCAAATGCCATGCCTATGAAAAGCTTAGGAACAAAATATGACAAAGTAACTGATATTAAGTATCCAGGTAATAAATAATGCCAAAGCTGGATTTGTGGAATTAATATACGTAACATAGATAAAGCAACAGCAAATCCTACTCCTATTGAAAGAGTTAGTATTACAGATTTTCTTGAAACATAACCACTTGTAACATCTTCAATTTGGTGAGTTAATACATAAACGGCAGGTTCTGCTAATATTGTAACCAAGCCTAAAACAAAGCCTACTATAATTACAATCGGCGTATTTCCTCCTGAAACAATTTCAGATCCAATTGCTTTTCCTACATCCATAAAGCCCATGTTAACGCCTACTAGAAACAGTACTAGTCCAATGAATGTATATAAAACTCCTTTTATTATCTTATATAAAGATTTTTTATGCATTTTAAAAATAGTGAATTGAGCAATCATGAATATTATGAATACTGGTACTAAAGCAATGAAAATCTCATATGCTGTATTAGGAATAGCATTTAAAAAAGGTAGCATGATTGACTTTGAGTTTAAGGCTAGTATTTCGGATGATGAAGTATCAGCAAATTCAATGTTTTTAGATAATATATACATTAGCATTACTGCTATAATAGGACCAGTAGCAGAAATTCCTACTAGTCCAAAACTATCATCTTCTGATAATTTACTGTCTTTTTTGATAGAAGATACACCAACTGAGAGTGCCAAAATAAATGGAACAGTTAAAGCACCAGTAGCAGCACCTGATGAGTCAAAAGCAATAGCTAGAAATTCGGGTGTGATAAAAAATGATAAAATTAATATGATTAAGTATATACCAGTTAAAATCCTTCTTAAAGGAAAGTTTTCTACAATTCTTATCAAACCAAGAGCAATCATAATAGCAATACCTATTGATACGATTAAAACGATACTAGAAGCTGAGATATTTCCAGTAGATATATCCGAGATTTGTTCAGCTAATATAATTAAGTCCGGTTCAGCTATAGAAATAAAAAAACCTAAGGTAATTCCGGCAAATGCGACTATCCAAATCCTATTCGACTTGGCAATTGAATTTCCCATTAAATTGCCAATGGGGGTTATTCCTATATCTACTCCAAATAAAAATATTGATAGTCCTAAAATAATTAGGAATGCACCAATTAAAAACCGAATAATCATAGGAGTTTCAAGAGGAGCAATTGTAAAATTAAGTATTAGAACAATTATAGATATTGGTATGACGGATAAAGACACTTCTTTTAGTTTTTGAAATAATACATTCAAAAATAACACTTCCTTTCCCGCAGACATATTAATTATATATATTTAATATCATATCATACTTTATATAAATAAGCAATATATATAAAAGAATATAATATTTTAATTTACATAATTTTAATTATAGTATATAATTATAAATAAAGATGGGGGGGAACAATATTGAAGTTTTTACATATGGCTGATTTACATTTGGGTAAACGAGTTAATGAATTTTTAATGATAGATGAGCAAAAGCATATTTTAAACCAGATATTTGAAATTGCTGTAAATAATAAAATAGATGCTGTTATTATTGCCGGAGATATCTATGATAAAACAATTCCCAATAATGACGCAGTTATTCTGTTGGATGATTTTTTAACAAGACTTACTTTAGAAAATATTGCTGTTATTATAATTAGCGGTAACCATGACTCATCAGAACGACTTAATTTTGGCAGCAGACTTATGGAAAAGAATGATGTATATATTAATGGCATTTTTGATGGCAAATTAAAAAAAGTGGTGTTAAACGATGAATATGGTGATATAAATATATATACCCTGCCTTTTGTTAAACCTGCACAAGTTTCTGCGTTTTACCCAGATGCTGAAATAAAGACATATGATAATGCTGTAAAATATATAATTGACAATACTTACATAAACACTGATGAAAGAAATATATTAGTTGCACATCAATTTGTAACAAGTGGCACAGAAAGTCCCGAACATTCTGAATCTGAAAGCATATCTGTTGGAGGTATAGATAATGTTGATGTATCAGCATTTGAAAAATTTGATTATGTTGCACTAGGTCATTTACATAAAAATCAAAAAATAGGTAGAGATACAATTCGTTATTCAGGCTCTCCGTTAAAATATTCATTTTCAGAGGTTAATCATAAGAAATCAGTAACAATTGTTAGCATGCTTGAAAAAGGTAATGTTATATATGAAAATATTTTGTTAAGTCCCGTTAATGATTTAAGAGAAATAAAAGGCCCTATTGCAAAGCTAATTGATAATGAGGTTTTAAAAAATACAAATACTAATGATTATATTCATGCAATATTAACAGATGAAGAGCCTATTTATGATGCAATAGGACAGTTAAGAGAAGTTTATCCTAATTTAATGAAAATAGATTTTGAAAGAATCAAAAATAAGGACAATGAAAATACAACAAGCTTATCAATGCATGTAAACAAAAAAAATGATTTAGAGTTGTTTCAAGAATTCTATGCTATTCAGAATGATAAAGAAATGAGTGATGAGCAAATAAAATTTATTAGTAAATTACTATCTGATTAATTATAAATGAATTGCCTATTCAATAAAATGCACAAAAACTATTGCTTTTATTAATTAATTATGGTATAATAGCAATGTTGATTTTTAACAATAATAAGCAAATTCGCTATGTGAATAGTAAATTCTTCAAAGGAGGCGTAGATAATGATTTGTGATCTACATTGCCATACAAAGCTTTCCGATGGGTCTTTAGGGATAGAGGAAATCATTGCTCAAGCCAAAAAAACAAATATAGATTTTATTTCCATAACAGACCACGATACGCTTTCTTCTTTTTCAAGAGTAAGTATTTTAGGCGAAAGATATGGAGTTAAGGTTATTCAAGGCGTTGAAATGTCAGCATGGGATAAAGAAAGAGGCAAAAAAGTACATATTTTATGTTATGCTCCGCAAAAACCTGATAGATTGGAAGGATTATGCTTAAAATCATGTGAAATCCGAAAAGCCTGTTCTAAAGAAATGGTTGAAAAGGTAATGAAACTATATCCTATTAGCTTGGAAAGTGTTTTAAAGCATGCTACAAGCAGTAAAAGTATCTTTAAACAGCATATTATGCATGCTTTAATTGAATACGGATATGCTATGGAGTTTTACGGAGAACTTAATCATAAGCTTTTTAATTTGAAGAATGGAATTTGTCTTGTTGAACGAGAATATCCTGATGTAAGATTTGTGCTGGACTTAATTCATTCAGCAAGGGGAATTGCTGTTATGGCACATCCTATGGAATATGATAGTCTGGATTTAATGGAAGAGTTAGCAGTAGAAGGCAAGATTGATGGTGTTGAGGCATATCATTATTCTGCCAATGAAGAACAAAGAAAAACTATTCTTGAGATTGCAGAAAAGTACAATCTTATTGTTACTGGTGGTTCTGATTTTCATGGACTTTACAATTCACAGCCAACACATCTTGGAAGCAATTCTACTTCAAAGGAAAATATAGACAGAATAATAAAGCTTGCAACTAAGGGAAAACAAAAATCAATAGAAAAAATAGATGCTATTTAAGTTTAAAATAATAAGGATGGTCTTTAAATGGATATAATGCAATCAGCTTTAGAAAAACATTATGAATGGAATGGTAAAATCGAAATTATATCTCGTGCTAGTATAACTAATAGAAATGAGTTATCCCATGCATATACTCCAGGTGTGGCTAAACCATGTCTTGAAATAGAAAAAAATCCTGAGCTATCATTTGAATTAACAAGGCGTAATAATTTAGTAGCTGTTATTACTGATGGTACTGCAGTTTTAGGGCTTGGAGATATTGGACCGTTGGCAGCAATGCCTGTTATGGAGGGCAAATGTGCTCTTTTTAAGGAGTTTGCTGATGTTGACGCATTTCCTATTTGTATAAATTCAAAGGATACGGATGAAATAGTTCGTACAATTGAGCTAATTGCCGGTAGCTTCGGAGGAATAAATTTAGAGGATATTTCAGCACCAAGATGTTTTGAGATAGAAAAAAAGTTGAAAGAAAAACTAAATATACCTATTTTCCATGATGACCAGCACGGAACTGCTATTGTTGCATGTGCTGCTATGATAAATGCAACAAAGCTTACAGGTAAAAATATGGAGGATATGACATTGGTCATAAATGGTGCTGGTGCAGCAGGTATTGCAATTGCAAAACTATTTATTTCTTTGGAAATAGGTAATATTATAATGGTTGATATAAATGGAATTATATGTGATGGAGATGAGTTTGAAAATCCTGCACATTATGAAATAGCTAAATTAACTAATAAGGGTAAGAAAAAGGGTACCTTAATGGATGCTATGAATAGCGCTGATGCTTTCATTGGTGTATCAAAGCCTGATGTTGTTAATGAAGAAATGATAAAATCTATGGCAGATAAACCAATTGTTTTTGCAATGGCAAATCCTGTTCCTGAAATTATGCCTGATAAGGCTAAAAATGCAGGTGCATTTATTGTCGGTACCGGCAGAAGTGATTTTCCTAATCAAATAAATAATGTTGTAGCTTTCCCTGGTGTTTTTAAGGGTGCATTATCTGTAAGAGCATCCGATATAAATGAAGAAATGAAATTGGCAGCTGCTTATGCAATTGCTAATAGTGTATCTGAAGATAAACTAAACTGTGATAATATTTTACCTGACCCATTTGATAAATCTGTTTCTAAAGCAGTAGCACGCGCTGTTGCTGAGGCAGCAGTTAAATCAGATATTGCAGTTATTAAGGAGTTTGATATAAGATGAAAGTAGTTTATAAACCTCAAGGTGTTTGTTCAAGAAATATAGAAATTGAGGTTGAGAATGATATTATAAAGGAAGTGACATTCATTGGTGGCTGTGATGGAAATTCTAAAGGAATTTCAAACTTGGTTAAAGGTATGAATAAGAATGATGTAATTGAAAAGTTAAGTGGTATAACTTGTGGTGGAAGGCCTACATCATGTCCCGCACAACTTGCTAAAGCTTTAAAGGAAAAATTTTGATTTCATGTATTGCATAAAGATAGTACTCTTATTAGTACTATCTTTTATTATATACAATGAGATTAATTATTTTAAGCTGCCTTTTTAAAATCACCCTAATTTCATCAAACTTTTATTTGGTGCAATTGGGCTTTTTATTAACATTAATATTACATTACTTAATTGTTAGATAAATTTTCAACATTATTTATGACGAATAGTTAGTCTCCTGTTTTGGTAATTGTATACCTAAACTTTTTTTATATAATACTTGACAAATTATATTTTGTATGATATAATACAGTGGTTATGAGTTAATATCATAATTAAATATCGTATTCTAAAGACAGTTGGTGGCTTATGCCGTAAATCCAACCGAGG